>JACDED010000143.1 GCA_013816615.1 Bacteroidota bacterium | reverse complement strand
GGTGTGGCACTGCTACCACCCGCGCCCGGTGCAGGCAGCCAGGCATAGGTATAACCCGGTGTACCACCACTTACCCCTGCGTTAGCAGTTCCGTTAGTGGCATTAAAACATTTTGGATTGGTGCCACTTACATTTATTGTTAATGAGGCAGGATGGGTAATGGTAACACTGGCAGAGGCTTTACAGCCTGCTGCATCGGTAAGGGTTACGGTATAAACACCGTTCAATAAGTTAGTGGCTGTTCCTGTATTTTGTCCATTGCTCCAGTTATAGATCGGGAAGCCCGGACCCGGTGTGCCGCCACTGATGGTGGTAGTGGCTATACCGTTATTACCGCCAAAACAACTTGGGTTGGTAAAGCTATTAACACCTATGGCAGGGCCCGAAGCGTTAGGAACTGTTGCTGCTAATACATATAAGCAACCGTTGCCATCTTTTACCTGTACGGTATAAGTTCCTGCAAATACGTTATTAATGGTCTGGCCAATAAAGCCTGTGCTCCATGTATAGGTATAAGCAGGCGTGCCGCCTGTGGCTGTTGCCGAGGCTACTCCGTTAGACTGGCTGCAGGCTGCTGTTAAAGTGCTTGTATTGATCGTTACTGAAGTAGGTTGTGTAATGGTAATGGTTCTTGTTTGTACACAGTTGTTAAGATCGGTTACCTGTATGCTGTATACGCCTGCCGCAAGGCCTGATGTAACAGTAGTGGTAGCGCCGTTAGGTGACCATAAATAAGTATAGCCAGGTGTTCCTCCTGATGCAATTACACTGGCACTGCCACTGGCCTGGCCAAAACATAATGCTGCTGAGCCCCCCGGTGTTACCGTGATCGAGCTTGGCTGCGTCACTGTGCCAACCGTTGTTGATTTACATCCGTAAAAATCTGTTACCGTTACCGTATAGTTACCCGGTCCTAAAGGGCCTGCTGTCTGGTTGGTAGAGGTAGTGCTCCATGAATAGCTCAATGGCGCTGTAACGTTACCTACCATATTAGCGGTTAAGCTTCCGTTGGCCGCTCCAAAACAGGTTATATTACTGGTATTGGTAATTACTGCTGTTCCACCCGGTATAGCACTAATAGTGGCTACTGCCGTTAAGGTACAGTTCTTGGTATCTTTTATCAATACCGTATAGGTTGCTGCTGTAAGGCCGCTTGTTTGTGAGCCGTTACCGCCAAGTGGCGACCAGGTATAGGTATAGATCGGGGTTCCACCGCTTGCTGTTACGCTTGCCGAGCCGTTAGAGCTTGAGCAATTGGCAGCTATTGTGCTTAAGGTGGCTGTTATTGGCGATGGCTGGGTTACGGCAATTGTCTGGCTTAATGTACAGCCTAAGTTATCGATCACCGTTACGTTGTAAGCTCCTGCCGAAATGTTTGTGCTAAAGTTATTGCCTGCTTGGTTAGGTCCGCCATTAATGTTATATAGATAAGGACTGGTTCCTCCTGCTGCCGTAGCAGTTACCGTACCATTATTGCCCCCGTTACAGGAAGGCTGCAATGAGCTCAGTGTTAAGGTTAATGCGCTTGGCTGGCCAATGGTAGTTGTTACTGTTGTTACACAGCCTAAAATATCTTTTACGTTAATAGTATAGTTGCCTGCTGCTAAAGTGTTAAAAACCCCAAAGCCGTTAGTGATGTTACCAGGTGTTAAGGTATAGCTATAGCCCGGTGTTCCACCACTGGTGGTTAAGCTAAAGCCTCCGTTAGAGCCTCCAAAGCAGCTTACATTGGTAAGTGTTACAATGGCTGAGCTTGGTGAGCCTGTATTACCTACGTTAAAGTTAACGGTTAATGTACAGCCGTTAATGTCTTTTATAACTACGTTCTTTGGTCCTGCAAGCATACCGCCTTGTATGGCACTGCCTACAAAGGGGCCCCCGTTAAATGAATATTGATATGCCGGTGCCCCGCCCGTAACCAAAGTTACTGTTGCACTGCCATTAGCATTACCGCAGGCCGCTGGTGTTATTGATAAATTGGCTGCTGTTGGACCACTTACTATGGGAATGTTTGCTGTTAATGAAAATGTACAGCCGTTCACATCTTTTACCATCACAACCTGTGGCCCAAAGGCCAGGTTATTGGTTACCGAGCCACTGCCCACACCATTAACACTAAATGTATAAGCAGCCGTGCCCCCAGTTACCCCAGTTATTCCCAACACACCCGTATTACCTACACAGGCCGTTGGCAAGGTCGTAAACGTTATGTTCGTAGGGGGAGTACTTCCTGTAACTGTAATTGTTTTTGTGAACGGGCAATTATTAATATCTATAACACTTACTGTATAAGTACCCGGAGCTAATCCTGTAAATGAAGTTCCGCCTTGAAACGGACCTCCGTTTAAATTATATTGATAAGCAGGTGTGCCTCCCGTAATAACTCCAACATTTATTATACCTGTATTACCTGTACATGGCGCACCTACAGATGTTAGGGCCATATTAGTAATACCCGGTATATTCGCCAGGTTGGTTGTTAAAGAAAAAGTACATCCAAAATTATTTACCATCGAAATAACATAAGAGCCAGGACCAAGTCCTGTAACTGTTTGAGAAGGAATAGCAACTGAATTAACAGAAAAACCTACAACCGTTTGTCCTGCAGGAGAAGTATTGCTTATTTGTATAACGCCATTGGTATTGCCGCAAATTGGATTTGAATTTGTCACAGTTGCTAAAGGCATCGGGCTGATCTGTACTGTTTGTGTTATTACCTGTACACAAGGCGCATTGGTAACCGTATGAGAAATTGTATAAATACCCGGTGTATTAAACGTAACATTTGTAGGATTTGCTGCTGATGATGTTGCTGGTGTTGCAGCAGGTCCAAAATTCCACTGATGTGTTCCTCCTGCTAATGCACTTGTAAAATTAAATGAGTTACCATTCAAACATTGTTGAGCTGGCGTTGGATCACCGGCACCACCCGGACCAGAATTAGCAATTGTAAAATTCGCATTTGATTGATTAACTGTAACAACAGCAGTTGTATTACCGGTTACACTACCACAACCACCACTACCTGCAACAGAATAAGTTGTAGTAACAGTTGGTGAAACAGAAATAGTATTTCCATTTAAATTGCCGGGTTGCCATGTATACGTGTTTCCTGCAGAACCTGTAACTGTAAGGTTAACGGAGTTACCCTGGCAAATAGTTTGATTTCCTAAAGTTAAAGGATTTGGAATTGGGTTACAGCTTACCTGTGCCGAACCAAAAAAGTTTAAAGATACATTTGTAGTTACACTACTATAATTAGAAAAACAAATAATAAATTTTTGTCCGCAGGTTACTGCTAAACCTGGAGGAAAATCGGCTGCATTTGAACCGACTGGTGGTATATTCGCAATTCCTGTTCCTCCACTGCAAGTCGAATTCCAATTGCAACGAACGGGCGCAACAAGATTACCTGTAATTTGAGCACAGGTATTAGTTGTGAACGGATACATGATCCAATCATAACAACCTGCTTGCGGATTAACTGGTCCCGCACCAAAAGAAAACTCAAGCGTACCTGTAGTTTGCACATTGATGATCATCCACGTACTATTAAGAGCGCCTGCTAATAAACAACCAGAGCCGCCAACACCTGTCATAGGAAAAGTTGCGTTGCTTGGATTTCCAAACGAGCCTGAAGGTGGAAGTGTTCCGTTTCCATTAGGGTTAATTCCAAAACTTGCATTGCTGCAAATGTTAACAGCCTGATTACATTGTGTTGCTGTAACCTGCGCTAACAAAGCGTTTGCAAAACAAAATAAAACGATACTTAATAAAATTTTTCTCATATTATCTGGTTATTTGTTTTAAAATAAGTTTAAATACATTTTCTTTTTTAGTGTTCATCTCAACTACTTCTCCTGCACTTGTGAATAAAATAGTTTGTATAGTTTTGTTTGGATCTATGCTGTTTACTATAGCTTTACTTTCTTCGTTCTGAAAAAAACTTGCCTTAGAATCAAGACTGTCACGCTTTACAGCCATTTTGTAATTCATTACATCGTCAGAGATACAATAATTAAAAAAATAAATTCCATTCTTACCACCTTTTAATTTTGAAGTTTTATAAATGCCTTCCACGCGTTTAATTTCTTTATTCAAGTCGCGGCTCTCGCTATTAGCGGGTGTCCAAAACGAAACCATAATTAATTTATCATCAATATTTGCTTTTGGATCACCTTCTTTAATAAGCTGCTTAATGTTTTCAAACTGAATGTTTGTAATTTGGCTTTTTGAAATAGCCCATGCAAAAACAAGAAAAAGTAAAACGTAGATTTTTTTCATAAGAGGGAGTTATGGTACCATTAAAATATGATTTTTTAACTATAAAAAAAAATACTTTACTAACCCAATAACAACATTCACTCAACGAGAAACCCTAAATTCTTTTAGATTATCATAATTCACAGAAAAATAAAAAAGCCCCTCATTGCTGAAGGGCTTTTAAAATCGGGAAATCTAAAAAAAGATTAAGCTAACTTTACGTTAACAGCGTTTAAGCCTTTTTTTCCTTCTTGGATCTCAAATACTACATTGTCATTTTCACGAATATCTTCTTTTAATCCTGATGCGTGTACAAAGATTTCTTGTCCACCGTCTTCTTTAATAAATCCGAAACCTTTTGCTTCGTTAAAGAATTTTACTACTCCTGTTTTCATTTTGTTGTTGTTTTTTGTCCCGGTCTTACCCAGAACTGGTTTATTATTTGTTTATTTATTTTGTATCTGATTAATTAAATGGATGAGTAGATACGACCTCAATATTTTTCTTTATTAATTTATTTATGTCTT
Organism: Bacteroidota bacterium; assembly: GCA_013816615.1. Taxonomy (GTDB): domain Bacteria; phylum Bacteroidota; class Bacteroidia; order B-17B0; family Aurantibacillaceae; genus Aurantibacillus. Next base: position 5,500 of record JACDED010000143.1, on the reverse strand, counting down.
TTAAATATGGCATTTCTTCATGTGTGCAAAACGACATTGCTACTCCCGATTCGCCTGCGCGCCCTGTTCTTCCAATACGGTGAACATAAGTTTCTGCCTGCTCAGGAATTTCGTAGTTAATTACGTGTGATAATTTATCTACATCAATTCCCCTCGATGCAATATCCGTGGCTACTAATATACGAATAGTTCTGTTCTTAAAGCCTTTTAATGCTCTTTCTCTTGCACCTTGTGATTTATTTCCATGAATTGCCTCCGCAGAAACACCCATTGCGTTCAGATCTTTAGCCACTTTATCGGCTCCACGCTTGGTACGCGTGAAAACCAGGGCATGTTCGATCTTCCCATTGCTTAGTACAAATTTCAATAAACCACGTTTATTTTCTTTTTTTACATAATATACGGTTTGGGTAACCAGGGTTGCTGTAGAAGAAACCGGGGTAACTGCCACACTAACAGGATCTTTAAGGATCGTATTAGCTAATTTCATAATATCCGGAGCTGCAGTAGCTGAGAAGAATAAAGTTTGACGTTTTGCAGGAAGCTTTGGAATGATCTTTTTAATATCATTAATAAAACCCATATCCAACATACGATCCGCTTCATCCAACACAAAAAATTCAATATTGTGTAGTTTTATAAATCCTTGATTCATTAGATCTAACAAGCGACCTGGTGTTGCTATCAACACATCAACGCCTCTTCTTAGGTTATTAACCTGCGGGCCTTGCGAAACACCACCAAAAATAGTGCAATGCGAAATCCCTAAATTATTACCATAAGCTGCAAAGTTCTCGCTTATTTGAGATGCTAATTCGCGGGTTGGCGCTAAAATAAGCGCTTTAATAGTGCGTGGATTTTGATTTGTTTTTCTTTCTGATAATAATTGTAAAATTGGCAATGCAAATGCTGCTGTTTTACCTGTACCTGTTTGTGCGCAACCAAAAATATCTTTTCCTTCTAATATATGTGGGATGGATTGTTCCTGAATGGGGGTGGGCGTTGTATAACCCTTTTTGTCTAGAGCCAGGACTAGTGGCTTAATAAGTCTTAAGTTTGAAAATGTCATTAATTGTTTTTTCGTTTATAAATTTACACGCATGATTTTTCGTCACGCATTTTTTGTTTGATCTAAGAAAAGTGTAAAGTTGAATCGAATTGCAATTAAGGTGTTACAAACGTGATTGAGATACAATCTTCTAAAGAAGTTCTACAAATGTACACATTTTATTAACAATGCAAAATTTTATTTTGCGTTTTTATGTTAATTGTTGTGGAATTGGGGCTAGAGGCGTTGATAATAAAGGATTTACATTTTAATTTCAAATAGCTACTATTCAGCTAAGAAGTAATTTTTTGGGCGCCCGGGCGGGCTTTACGCTACAATCTTTTTAGCCGAAAAAGCTAAAAAGGATTTTCGCTGCAATCCCTAGCGCAGCAACCACTCAAAGACAGCAAAATTGTTTATGGTTTTGCCTCTCCGCGGCAATAAAATAGGTTTATGAGTTTTTACAAATATTTGGTTCCTCTGGAACTATAGTACCGCAGAATTACAAATTCTACGGAGCGGGGCACGCCTAAAAATAAAAGGTCTTATGGCTCTATTAAGAGATAAAAACAATTTATGCAGAAAAAGAAATATGTTTTGGGTCTAATTTCTCAAATTCAATTAGACAAATTTCGAAACTTCCCTTTTTTACCAACTTTAATTCCCAGTTATAATTATTTTCTAAATCATTTAAAGAAAGTGATTCAATATCATAATCGTTATAAATATCTACTTTATAATGATTATGATAAAATTCTTTAGCTGTGTTTAAAATATGCGGAGAGTTACCTTGTATCAATTCATATAAACTGACTTGTTTTGAAGAAATTATTTTTTGAGTGCTTTCTAAATAAAGAGTTATTTTTTTTAAATGATTAAAGTTTATGTTTTTTTCAAAATAAAATAGTTTCAAATCTCATCATAAGAAGCAGTAAGTTCGCCAAAATGTTCGTCAATTATTTTTTCTTTTGAAAATGCACTCATATTACTACTAACTATTCCCTATTAACTAATCCCTATTTCTTCTTCAACAACTCCTCAACGGCTTTTTCTAATTGCTGGTCTTTTCCTTTTAATGCAAATTTGGGATCCAATGTTTGTTTAATGTCCGGCTCTAATTGCGTGTTTTCATAATATTTACCGTTACCATCAACCACGCCAACTTGTGGAATTCCAAAAGTTAATTCTTTATCCTGTAAATTTTCCCACCAAACAGCAGTGCCAGTACCCGGTACAGGCATACCAATTAATTTACCAATGGTTAATGTTTTGTAAACTACAGGGAACATATGAGCATCAGAATAATTGCCTTCGCTCATTAATACTGCTGATGGTCTTCTCCATTTACTTCCCGGCTCTTCGCCAATTTTACGCTCACGTGGAATAAAATCAATATATTTTTTTCCTGATAAGAACGTTGCAAGATCATCATGCAACCAGCCGCCGCCGTTAAAACGTGTATCCACTATTAAGGCGTCTTTATTAATATATTTACCCTGTACCTGCTCGTAGAAGGCTCTAAAGCCATCATTATCCATCGCCCTTACATGCATAAAGCCCAGTTTACCACCTGATAATTTTTCTGTTTCTTCCTGGCGTTTTTTGATCCAGCGTTGATACAATAATTCGTTTTGCTCTCCAAGTGTTATTGGTTTAATAGTTTCATCCCAACGTTTCCCGGTTTGACTATCAAACAAGCTCAACAAAATTGTTTTGTGTGCTTTGCGATTTAATAATTCCCAATAGCTTACTTTTTTATGATCAATTACTTCTCCGTCAATTTTCTCAATTACAACACCTGCTTTAATAGGTGTTTCTGCTGCTAATAAAGGACTCTTATCCATTACTTCAATAATCTTCATACCATTGCCGCTAAAGCTCTCATCATAAAACACGCCCAAAGCAGAAGTTTCATCAGGGTTCTCAAACTTAGGGTTAGCGCGGCAACCGGTGTGTGATGCATTTAATTCGCCTAAAAATTCGCTTAACAATTCAGCAAAATCTCGGTTGTTATTTATGTAGGGTAAAAATTTAGAATATTGTTTTTTATAATAATTCCAATCAGTGCCTTGTAAATTTGTAACGTAAAATTTGTTATTTACCTGGCGCCAAACGTGCTCAAAAAAATATTCGCGCTCTTCAGCCGTTTTTAATTCCATCTCTGCTTTAAATGCAATGTCCTTTTTCTCTTTACTTGCAATAACAACTTTTACTAGTTTGCCATCTGCCAATAAAAACAAATTTTTATTTTCTTTATCTATCGATAAGTTACCGACAGCATTAGCACCTAATTTTAAAACCAGTTTCGTTTCACTGTCTTTAATATTATTTACCCAAAGATCAAATCCTTTTTCAAATTTGCATAAATAGTATAATTGGTCGCCGTTCTCAGACATTACAGCATCTGCAAGATCAGAGGAGTGAATGGTCAATCGTTCTTTACGGTCCCATAAACCTTCCATATCAATTTTAATATCTTTCGATTTTGAATCTGTTACAATAGCTGTTGCGGTTTTTAAAGATTTTAATTCATTTGCTTTATCAACTTCTTTTTTCTTTTCATCCACTTCTTTTATTAACGCGTATTCATCGCCACTTAATTTAAAACGCTCGTAAAAATCCTTGTCAAAGAATTGGCCATAAACGTCAGCTTGAGAGCCATGACTGGCCTGGTTCTTCATACCGTGACGGTTCGAGAACCAGATCATCATTTTGCCACCGCACATCCATTTTGGATTCGAATTATCGTAACCACTTTGTGAAAGATTAATTAGTTTTCCTTTTCCTGTCGCATCCATTAAGCCTATTTGCGAAAGCCAGTTATTATCTTCTAAATAATTTACCAATAAATATTTTCCGTCAGGCGACCAATCAAACCATTGGTCGCCGTCAGAGTATGAATAATTTTTTGTTGCAGGAAGGATTTCACGAACCAATTTTGTTTTTGTGTTAATTACTTTAACAGCAGTTCTGTCTTCTAAAAATGCAACTTCATTTCCATCGGGCGAATATTTTGGCTGGAAAGATTCTTTAGATGTTTTTAAGATCGTTTCTTCTTTTAAAACCGTTGAATTGAAAAAATAACTTTCTTCTTTACGCGTTAAACTTGTTTGGTATAAACCCCAGATATTATTTTTTTCCGCAGCGTAAACGATGGAACGTCCATCAGGACTAAAATCTATCGAACGTTCCTGTTCAGGTGAATTGGTAATACGTTTTGTAGTTCCACCTTCAACAGATGTTACAAAAACTTCGCCACGTAAAACAAAAGCGACTTCTTTTCCACTAGGAGAAACGCTAATTTCTGTAGCACCATTATTCTTTACATAATTAATTTGTTTGTTAAAACGATCATCACCTGCAATGGTTATTGCTAATTTTTTCGCTACACCATTTGCCTGCATGGTATAGATCTCGCCATCATACCCAAAGCATAAAACACCTTCTTTAGACGAGCTTAAAAAACGTACAGGATCTTTTTCATATTTGGTAATTTGTGTTTTAACGTTTGGATCTTTTAAATTGAATTTCCAGATATTGAATGTTCCGCTTTTTTCTGATAAATAATAAACGTCATCATTTTTTTGAAGAATTGGATTTCTGTCTTCACCTTCAAAATCTGTAAGCTTTGTAAAATTATCTGAATTTTTTTCATACATCCAAATATCACGTGCTACTGATGAAACGTGGTGTTTACGCCATTGGTCTTCATATCCTTTTTTATCATGAAATAAAAATTTATTGCCGCTTGCATCCACTTGTGCATACTCCATTGGCCATGATACGAACATGTTTTCTTTACCACCGTTTACATTTACAGAATATAATTCAGGTAAGCCGCCGCTCGGAAAAACAACACTGGTATTAATGTCTACACGTGCAGAACCGTAATACACTTGTGATCCATCAGGAGAAAAACAATATGGAAAATCTCCGGCGGAATAATACGTTAAACGTTTTGCAGTACCTCCTTCTGAAGGCATAATAAATACATCATAATTGCCATAACGGTCAGATGCAAATGCGATCCATTTTCCATCGGGCGACCAAACCGGCATAAAATCGTGGCCTTCGCTGAAGGTAACAGGAATGGCCTGTCCGCCATTGGCATCTACTTTATAAAGATCGCCTTTGTAACTAAAAGCAACTTGTTTGCCGTCCGGCGAAATTGCCGGATAACGCATCCATAAAGGGGCCTGGGCGTGTTGCGAAAGTGTAAAGCACGTAAAAAATACGAACGTAATAATGAAACGGTTCATGTGAGAGATTTTAAGATTTTTGATGATATGAAAATACCCTTTTTTATCTGACCACCAAAATAAATACCCTCACCCTAAATGAGAGCGCTGCAAAACTCCGATAAGTTTTTTTTGATTTTGTTTCGCGACAAAAATTTTAAAATCATAGACAGTATTTTGTCGTTTTAGTCCTAAACCTTTGAGTTTATATAAT
>JACDED010000020.1:22733-46380 GCA_013816615.1 Bacteroidota bacterium | reverse complement strand
ATATTTTAATTGAGCAAAATAATGTTTGCGACCATATTTATTTTATTGAGAAGGGTTTAACCCGTACGTATTATTTAAAGAATGGTAAAGATGTAACTGATTGGCTTAGCCCCGAAAATTCATTTGCCTGCTCTATCTTAAGTTTTTTAACACGCACACCAGACAGGCGCATTATTGAGTTGCTTGAACCCTCTACACTTTTCGCCTTGCATTACAACGATCTTGAAACATTATATTCAAAATACCACGATATTGAAAATTTAGGAAGACACTTGGTTGGCTTTGGCTTAGTGCAAGTACAACAGCGCTTTGACGAGCTCCATTTTACCACCGCTGCTAACCGTTATAAAACACTTTTAAAAAATAATCCCGATTATATAAAACGAGTTCCATTAGGCATCCTGGCATCCTATTTAGGTATGAGCCAGGAAACCCTAAGCCGAGCCAGGGCTAAAAAATAAAATTATTTTTTGACTTTTGTCAAAGGAAATTAATTGTTTTGTCAGCACTTTTACAAAAAAAATTAAGATGAATATTTTTCTTTGGATCTTACAATCATTTATTGCACTTGCGTTTTTATATTCCGGTATCAGTAAAACTATTTTCTCAGAACAAAAACTTGTTGCGATAGGGCAAACGGGGGTAGCAGGTTTACCTATTGGAGTTATTCGTTTTATTGGCATTGCAGAACTACTTGGTATAGTTGGAATTATTCTCCCTTTGTTGGTAAATATTTATCCACTACTCACATCTGTTTCTGCTTTTTGCCTGGCTTTTATTATGCCTTTTGCAATGATGGCACATTATAAAAGAAAAGAATATAAACAGATAGCTTTTAATTTAATACTGTTTACTATTTGCATTTTTATTGGTATTGAAAGACTACCTTAGTAGTAACAGTCTATCAAAACAAGGAAATAACGCTTTACAGCCCCACTTTTTTCGGTAAATAACCATTACAAAGCCTTAGCTCATTTTATTTATAATTCCACCATTGTGTTAATTGAATACTTTAATTTGTGAGAATTATTTCATTCTGTAAAAAATAAAAAAAAGGTAGAATTACGTAATATTAATTCTACCTTTTTTTATTTAAATTGAATTGGTTAAAATGTGTTTTTACGAAGTACTTTTACGTTCTGCAGAATAACAGTGTCACTTCAAGCGGAGTCGAGAAGCGTGTTTGTGTCTCGACTCCGCTCGACATGACAAGACGTTTATTTCGAAATAACTTTAAACTCAACCCTGCGGTTCAACTGCCTGCCTTTTGCAGTAGCGTTTGATGCTGCGGGTTGTGTTTCGCCATAACTTTTTAAAGTTACCTGCGCTTCACTGCTTCCTAATTTATTTTTAATATACTTTGCTACAGCTTCTGCACGTTTATGTGCTAACTGATCGTTATATTTTTTCGGTCCCACATTATCGGTATGACCTGAGATCTCTACCTGCATAGCCGGATATCCTTTAAATAATTTTACCAAACGGTCTAATTCATAAAATGATTCTTTTTTTAATTCAGATTTATCAAAATCAAAAAAGATATTGTTGATAGAGATCGATTGTCCTGCTTCAAGCGGCGTGATATAAAGATCCTGTGTCATTTCTTTATACTCCGGTAATTTGCTCAGATCAATATTTGAATTTACTGAGATATAATCTTTTTTCTCTGCCAGGTAACCATAGTTAGCTCCGGAAGGAAGAACGATTGCATACTCGCCGGTTACAGGATTAGATACTGCAATGCCGGCTTCTTTTCCGTCTGCTAAATTCTCAAAGAAAATTCTTACATCCGCAACAGGTTGATTTGTTTTGCTGTTTATTACTTTACCTTTTACCAAAACAACAGGTGTAGGTTTTAAATTTTTAACTAAAGCCAATGAGTACAGATCGTAATCGCCTGCGGTTTCACTTTCGGTAGTAAAATACACTTTGTTACCTGAAGCAGAAACCGTGAAAAAAGATTCATCATGGGATGTATTTACTTTAGGACCTAAATTTTCAGGAATAGACCAGTTGGTCCAGGTATCGTCTAATCTTCTTGTCATATACACATCACTTCCGCCATAACCGGTTAAACCATCAGATGTATAATATAAAGTACGGTCATCTGCGGCTAAGAAGGGCGCACTTTCTGTTCCGCGGCTGTTCACCTGGTGCCCGAGGTTAAGGGGCTTTGTCCAGGTACTGTCTTCTTTCATTGTACTAACATAAATATCAAGCTTACCATAAGTATCTTTTTTAATTTCTTTGGCCATTAATAAATATTTCTGACTGTTAGAGAGATAATAGGCAACGAATTCGCTGTTATTAAAATCATCGTCTATCTGTATTGTTTGCGGAAAGCTCCAACCCGTTGGTGTACGGTGACTCATAGAAACACCCTGGCGCATCGATCCATCAACACTGTAAGCATTACCTAAAAGTATGGTATTACCATCCGGCGAAATAGAGTTAATGAAATTTGGAAATTTATTATTTAAAGGCTCTCCTATGTTCTTTGCTGGTCCCCATGTATTTGCTTTATTATCCCATTCAGCATACCAAATATCTTCGTCATCATCTTTACCACCAACATTTGCAGGATCGCGGTAACGACTAAAATAAAGTGTGTTACCATCCGGTGAAACCAATGGGCCCATTTCCGGATAAGCACTGTTTACACCACCTGTTAATTTAGTAGCGATCATTCCTGATTTTACAATATCTGATTCTGATAATTTTATTTCCATTGGCTTATCAGATTCCAGTAATCCAATAGCATCAATAGCTACAGGAACATCTTTAATTGATTGAAATATAACTTTTACAGAGGCAATTTTAAAATCAATAGCTGAAGCGTCTATATTTAATAAACGGCTACCGCTTAATCCTTTTTTAAAGGCATAAGAAACTACTTCTTTTTCATGGTCTAATGAATCGTATGCGATCACACGGCTGATATAACCCGGATGATTTGATTCTGCAACCAAAATATATTTGGCTTTCATAGGCGTAAGAAAACTTACTTTAATAAATTCTGTTTTTTCGCCGCTGCCTTTTGGTTCCCATGCGTTGGCGTTCTTACCACTGCGTGGTAATACGTTTGGCCTTCCTAATACTTGCTTTGAAGAATATTCTTTTGTACCTACCTGCGATGAATGATCAACTACTTTATAGGCCCACTGAAGCGTTTGCGCATTAACAAAGAAAGGTAAAACAAAAAGGAAAAGGATAATAATTTTTTTCATAAACAATTTTTAATTGTACTATGGCAATTGTCATTCCCGGGTACTGCTGTTTAGGGAACTGTGGAAATGCTCAGTTCCCATAAATGGATTTCGGGAAGCACTTCTACATTATGTAGATTAAACACCCCCTTTTATCCGTTTATTAGGAACTTGTCATTGCGAGCGCAGTCACGAAGCGCATACGCATCGCGCTGTACAAGGCTATTAGCTCTTGTCATTTCGACGCAGGAAAAATCTTTATCAGAGATCCTTCCTTCGTCAGGATGACAAATGTTAAACATCAACCCCTAGCCCCTCCCGAGGCAAACTCGGAACAGGCCCTTCTCCAAGGGGAATGAGAGAGAGAACTTAAAACTCTAAACGGTAACTCAATAACGGCAATAAAGGTGTTTGATACCAGTACTTCACACTTCCGGTTTTCATATCAAAATATTGTCCGCCAACATTTTTACGATTAGTTGTATTTTGAATATCCAAAGCTAAAGTACTTGTTACTTTTTTGAAATTACGCTTTAAGCTGATGCGAATATCCAAACGGTAATAATCAGGGTTTTTACTTTCAAAGGTCTTTTCGGTAACAAATTTTGCTTGTCCGTTTGCTATTGAAGCAGGCAGATCAATTGGCGTATAGCGATAACCGCCCACATAAATGGATTTGATATTAAATCCAATAACACGGTTCTTTTCTTTTTTAGTTAATACCCATTCTTTACCGGCAGTAAATGTAACCGCGTAATTGGTATTAAAGCGGGTATTGTACCAAACATCATTGGCTGCTTTATATTCTGAATTATACAAAGATGTAGATAAAATATAATAAAGGTTCTTATGAAGGAAACGCTCGTAGGTTAATTCCATTCCGTAATTTCTGCCAAGTCCTTTATTGGTTAATGGATCGGTATTATAACCATCGGTAGCGTTCAACATAGAGTAAGTACTTTTCTTATCAGTGCTTATTGGCACATTAAATAAATACTGGTAATATACTTCTGTTTTAACGTGTGAAAAATCATTGATGATACGATCGTAACCCAATACAAGATGATGCGCTTTACTTAATTGCAGATCTTTATTTGGTGTTGAAAAAGTATTATCATCGTTTTGTTTTTTAGCGAAATAAACACCGATTGGCTGTAGCTGGCTGTGTAAGCCGTACCCCATGCTAAAATTATTTTTCGGAGTGAGCTCATATTTTATAGATGCACGCGGCTCAACCGAATTTGAATTATTTAAAAGTAACTGAAAATAATGCAAGCCAACATTGGTAGTCAATTTTGGTGTTACTTTATAATTCCATTGAAAAAATGCCTGAGCAGTTTGCGTAGCACCTTTTACATTTATCCGTTCTACTAAAACTGTTGAATCGCCCATATCGCGTTGTGTTAAGTTATAACCTAACTGATTTAAAATAAACCCGGAACGCAAATTACTTCTCGCGCTTATTTTTTGCGTATACACCGAAGATAAGGTAACTTTTGATTGTAAAAAACGCTGCTCATATTCTTTTTTGAAAGTAGAATAATCGTTTTGCATTTTATTTTCTATATCACCATTCTCGGTCCCTGAAAATACGAGCGCTGTTTTCAAATAGGATTGATTGCCGAATAGTTTTGTATTGGTTAAACCTACAGCACCGGTGTTTGCTGAAAATTTAGAATTGTAACTTGTCCACTCATCTTCCTTCCATTTTGTAGAATCGGGTTTTGCATATGAGGTTTGATCGCTGATACCACCAAAACCAAATACACTAAATGCACCAAGTTTTTTTGTGGGCAAATAAACATTGAAAGAAAGATCCTGGAAGTTAGTGATGGCATCACCTAAAGGCACACCAATTTTCCCTAACACAGATAAAGTAGAATAACGGTAATTTACTAAATACGATCCATCGTATCCCTTTTTGAATGGCCCTTCCATAGCAACATCGGCGCCTAACACACCTAACTGAAAAGTATACTCGCGTTTTTGATTATTCCCCTTTCGTAATTTAAGATCGAATACACCTGATAAAGCATTACCATATTCTGCTGCAAATGCACCTGTTGAAAAATCTGAATTATTTAAAAGCTGCGCGCTTAAAATAGAAATACCACCACCGGAAGTCCCAACGTTTGAAAAGTGATTTGGATTTGGAATTTCAACACCTTCCATACGCCACAATAAACCATTTGGTGAATTACCGCGAATAGAGATCATATTATTACCATCAGGGCCTGATACAACACCTGCAAAAGCCAGAGCCATACGCGCAGGATCATTAGCCGCGGCTGCAAACTTTTGGGTCTCTTCAACTGAAAAAGCGCGTGTACTAACAGCAGACATATCATTTAAAGGTTTGTTCTTTTCAACTTTAGCAGTTACTTCAACTTCATTCATTTGTTTTATATCTTCTTCAAGATTTATATTAAGCACCAATTCTTTACCTGAGTTAACTGAAAGGTTTTGTAGGAAAGATGGCTTGTAACCCATATATGAAATAGTAAGACTTTGTTTTCCTACAGGTACTTTATCAAATGAGAATTTTCCGTTCTCATCACTCATAACAACCATCGCAGGCGTGGTGTTCATTAGCTGCACAACGGCCCCGGGTATGGGTGTTTGCGAGATCTTATCCGCCACACTTCCTCGTACAGTTTGAAAAAGTGTTTGCGAATTTAAAGTGTATACGATACCACTCAGCACGAATGCTAAAATTAATTTTATTTTCATAATGTGTTGTATTTTAAATATGTGTTACTTTTCCTGAGCCACTAATATTTACAGTAACAGTTGGATTGCCACGGTAATTTATATCACCACTGCCCGATATGGAAGCGTTTAAAGTTTCGTTTACGTATACACTAATGCTTCCTGAGCCACTGATCTTTGCATCGCTGGTTGCAGAAATAGCATTTTCGGAGCTTATGTTACCTGAACCACTGATGCTAAACTTTTCAGATTGAATAGTACCACCCGAAATTTTTATATTACCACTTCCGCTAATATGTGCCGTAACTATTTGTACGTTTAATACAGCGGTAGTAATATTTCCGGAGCCACTTATTTTAAAGTCACAACTGGTTGTATTAATTTCATTATGAACATTAATATTACCGCTGCCACTTAAAAAAACAGATTGAATGTTACCGGTATGAATTGTGATCTTTACTTTATTATGACGCCAAACGCGTTTAGTATAATCAATCACCAGGTTTCCATTCTCAACTTTTGTTTCTAAAACTTTTAAGATGTTTTCCTGTGCAGAGATCTCAATACTAAAAGTAGAATCATGAATTAATTCAACATCTGCATCACAACGCAGATCAATACCTATAAATGCGCCTGCATTCCTGGTTTCGCTAATATCACTTCCTTTACCATGAATTCCCCAGATCTTTCCTTTGTTACAAGCCTGTAAGCCTAATAAGACCATTATTGCGGGGATCAAAAATTTAAATACTTTCATTTTGTTTGTTTTTACTGTTATATATTAAAGACAATCCAATTTAACCTTACCCCTATTCTTTTTAAAAATTAATTATAACTAAAAATGATATTTAAGTTAGGCGATAAACGAAATTTAAATTTCATATCCCAATTCAATATCCGGGCAGCAAGTTCCTGCTTTGAATTTGTTCCTTTGAAAGACGGGTGAAATTTTAATAAATTATTATTTAGTGGGGTATGAAGTTGCTTATGTTTTTTCGTTACAGCCCGTAGCGCCTTATCTGCAGAAGTTATTAATACCGGAAATGGACTGTTTTGTGAAAGCATTTTTACATTCATTACTAAAATAAAACAAGCGCTTAAAATTATGTATTTAAAATAATTCATATTAAATACGCTCCTGCTCTTCAGAAATTTCTTTTACAGCTATATTGGATACAACATAGATGATTATTACTGCAAGAAAAAAAATGGTTGTTTTTCATATGTCTGTCTTTATAGCTAAAAGACAATTACGAAAAGGAACACCCCTATTAAAAAAGAAAATAATTTAGAAAAAACGCAACGCTACTTTTGCGCCAAGCCACGCTTTAAAATTAAAGCCATCGTTAGAAGTATTATCGTAAAATGAATAAGGCGCTATATGACTGTAAGTTGATTCATAATCGATAGAATGTGTATCTGAAATATATAAATTAAGAACCGGTCCTGCTGCTATCGAAAATTTCTTTTTGAATTTATATTCAACGCCCCAATACAATTTATACAATTCGCTTTCCGCTTCTTTAAAAGCACCTTTACTAACGTGATTAGCTGTTAATGTAATATCACTACGTAATTTATTTTTAATTTTAAAAGAAGTTCCCAATCCATAACCAAAAGACCATAAAGGTTCATCAGACCTTTTATCAATACCCACATTAAAAATATTATAAAATTTAGAAACGCCTGTTCTGAAACCGATATTTGCTTTAAAGATCTCATCACCCGAGATCTCTAATTGATGTACACCTGTTCTTACAAAACTAAATACACCGATCGGTAAACCTTTACAGGAATCTGAAATATTAACCAAGGCTATCTGCAATCCTTTTTTTACATACTTTGCATGATTTACAAAACCGGCTATTTGTATTCCTTCCAGCACTTTTGTATGATTTACAAATCCCGTTAACTGTGCACCTTTCACTTCCTGTAAGGCAAAATTCACAAAACCGGCGCCCTGAATGCCTTCCACTTGTTTTGCATAGTTTACATAACCGGCAAGTTGCACGCCTTTTACTTTTCCAAGATTAGCATTCACAAAACCTGCAGCGTTGATACCGTTTAATTCACCCAGATTTATATTAGTAAAACCTGCGGCCTGAAAACCATTCATGCTTTTGCCGGTGATATTAAAAAAGCCTGCTAATTGTATTCCTTTAACTGTATCACCAACAAGATTAAAGAAACCTGCAAGTTGTACACCATGTACATCTTCCTTATCAATATTAAAAAAGCCTCCAATTTCTAAAACCCTTACGCCACGGGCATAGCCACCAAAAATATTAAAAGAATAGTTATTATAAACATTACCCGATAATTTATGGTTCGTACCAATATAAGGTAATAACGAAACCTGGAAATTACGTGAAAGTGTATCGGTAACGTTTCGGGTATTTACGTAACTCTTAAATTCTCTTACCATTTTATTGGTGTAATTGCCTAATTCTTTTAGTTTTTCTTTCCATACTACTGAATCCTTTTTTGTTGAATCAACCGGACTAAGATTAATAAAGGTCATGCTATTTGTTTGAAGCTCGGAAAGAATAATACATGTATCCTTATAATTTTCTTTATTAATGATAATACTTTGGTTCTTAATAGGAATAGACATGGAGTAATATCCATAATCATCCGTTGTTACTGATTGTAGGCTTTTTTTATCGTAAATTGTAACATTAGCCACTTTTTTATCCGTTGCTTTATCATATACATAACCGTTCAGTTCTGCTTTCTTTGGATTCTTTTCAATACTTCTTTCTTTAAGAATGATATAATTATTTTTTGCCTTGTAAGAAATGTTGCCCGGAAGCAAAAGTGCTAAAGCTTCGCGAACCGTTTTATGTTTTATATTGATAGATACTGTTGGAAGATCATTAATGATATTTGATGAATAAGAGAATACCAAACCTGTTTGTTCTGACATTTTATTTAGAGCAACACTTACACGCTCATTGGTAAGAGATAAAGAGACTTCCCTTTCCAGCGGAGGAATAACTGAGAAACAAGATGCAGAGCTCAGCAAAAAACTAAAAAGAAAAACAAACCTTAGCATGTATATTATGGTTGCACTTTGGTTTTACTTTTAAGAATGACCGAAGTGTCACGTCTCTCAATTTCAAGATCAAGTGTTTCGGCAATGATACTGATCACAACATCTACCGGCTCATTATTAAATTCAACCGATAATTCTTTATTCTCCAACTGCTCATCAGCCAGATCGATATTTACATCGTAAACATTATTAATTTGTTTGATCACCTCATTTAATGGTGTTGCATTAAAATTGAATACCCTGGAACGATAACTTGCCACATTTTCGGCAGGCTCTAAAACACCTTTTACAAATTGCTTGGTAGCAATATTATAAATAGCTTTCTGTCCTTTTGTTAAGTTTAAACCCGAATCAGTTGAAGTATAGAACTGCACTTCCCCGCTTTCAACAACAACTTCAATAGTATTTGTGCCCGGTAATGCTTTTACATTAAACGCTGTGCCAATATCTTTTATCACTACATCATTAATAACGATCTCGAAAGGTTGTTTTTCATTGTGTACAACTTCAAAATAAGCCTCGCCTCTTAATTTTACGCGGCGTGTATTTTTATCTGCAACATAACTTATTTCTGAATTTTTATTGATGAATACCTTGCTACCATCTGGTAAAGTATCTAAAACAGTTTTGCTAACAGCAGTGTATTGAATTGGCTGCATTTCTTTAGGATCAATTATAAATTTTATTAAAAAGCCCAAAGCCACCAGCAATAATAAAGAAGCAGCCACACGCATTAGAATTGCACGTTTAAATAATGGAATAACTTTTGTTTCTTTAGAAATACGTTCGTCTAATTTATTCCAGGCAGCAACCGTATTTACATTGTATTCGATCTTAACATCGTTAATAGCAGAAAATAATTTTTTACTCGATTCAAAATACGCGTTGTTCTCTGTTGATCCATTTTTCCATGCTTCCACTAAGGCAATTTCTTCCTTACTTGCATTTCCCGAAAGCATTTTTGCAATTAAATCGTCTCTATTTTCCATGTCCAACATATCAACAAATTAATTAATGAATAATAACCAAATTAAAAGGTGCAAATGATCCTTTAATCTCTCTCTCATGATCTTTAAGGCTTTGCCCATATGATTCTCAACTGTTTTTACAGAAATATTTAATTGTTCTGCAATTTCTGAATATTTTAAATTCTCAAAACGGCTTAATTTAAAAACATTCCCGCATTGCTCAGGCAAAGAAGCAATTGCCTCATTTATTTGTTTTCCCAATTCTTTTGCCTGTAATGTTTTTGAAGCGTCTTCAAAACTTCCGTCTGCACTTTTTTTATAATCTTCGGCGTAAAGGCTTTTTATTTTGCCGTGTTTTATTTTATTTAAGCAGTCGTTATGAACGGCACGGTATAAATAAGACTTTACAGATGTATTTATCCGGAGGCTTTCTCTTTTATTCCACAAAATATAAAACACGTTTTGCACTACTTCTTCCGATTCGTCAATATCTTTAATTATAGAGCAGGCATAATTGCATAAAGGTTTATAGTATGCTTTAAACATGTGTTCAAACGCATTTTTATCGCCTTCGCTTATTAATTGCCAATATTGTTGTTCGCTTAGCTCCACTTTTTCGGAAAAATTTCCTACAAAGATACATTTTAACCCTAACCACAAAAATGAAAGCCAATAATAAGCTAAACCCTTTGTGTTTGTGAGGCTTACGCAAAAAACAATATGCCCTTACAACTATAAGACAATCGAAAAAGAATATACCCCTATCCCTTAAAAAATAATTTTTAGCTGAATTTTAAACCTTAGAAGTTTTATTGAAGGCTTTTTTAATATAGAGGTAATCGATATAATACAAGACCTTAATAGAGATCATATTATTTTGAGCAGTGCTTACCGAGCCTTTAAAATTTTCGTAATAATCATTAATGATCTGGTTATTACGTTTTAAAACAGAATTTTTCCAAACAATATTTAATTCACTACCGGGTGCAAATTGCCAGAAATAAACCATATCAATATTAAAAGCATTGTAATTTACATTATGATCATTTTGATAAGCATAAGAATTTAAATAACCATCATCACCCAATTGATAATACTCGCTGTATTGGGCTTTAGACCAATAATGCCTTAAACGAAACGATAACGACATTTTATTGGTGAATTTATAAACACTGGTAAAAGTATTACTAACGGTTTGGGTGTTGCGACGTCCAAAAGTGATCGTGTCACTATAAGGATCGTAATTTACAAAACCAACATCATCTGTTTTAATATTGTTAGCTACTTCGTAAATAAAAGATAGTTTATTGCTTGCCCTGTAACGTGGTGTTACAGCAAGATTGATGTAATTACGATCATATTCATTAAAAACTCTATAGTTAGTAGAAATATCCAAAGCAAAAGGCTTTCGGTAATCGCTGGAAATAAATCCACCACCATTATAATTAACAGGATATGTATAAAACCTTCCAAAGATCCGTGGCTCATAATAATCATAAGTAATTACCGGTTCAATACCATAATTTATACCACAGGTAAAAAATTGCTTTGTAAAAGTAGTTACGTGATTAGCATAAATACCAAAATTCCAGAAAGCATCGGGTACATACATACGCTGATAAGAAATATAAACATTATTGAAACAGTTATTTACCTTCCAAAAAGGTTTATAAATATTATAATTCAGATCGAGCCCTGTTTCTACATTGTTTGAAAGCAATAAAATACCCAGATCGTTAGGATCATACTTATCTGTATTAATAGAGTTATATACATTCCATTTAAAATTACCGCCACTTTTTCCGAAATCGAGCTTTGCACTATAACCTGTATAAGGCCCTGCACTATCAGGATACAAAAGATTACTTGTTACTGCGCTTCCACCTATTGTATACATATTAGCCTTGTCGTTAAATCTAAATCCTGCGCCTGTAACATTTGCGTCATAAAAATGTCCTTCGCGTGTTACATTGGTATTTATGAAATTCACAAACGAGTTGTTTTTTAATGCCTGGTCAAGTACAACAATGTTATAATTGGTAAGTGGTGATGTTAAAATACGCCTTGTATCTCCTAACGTATCCTGCACTGTAGCATAGGTATTGTTTGATAAAGAATTAAAAACACCTATTCCTAATTTATTACTGGTACGTCCCGATAATTTTGTTGCGTTTAATAACTGCGTTTGCACAGGATTTTTAATTACTCTTTCGCCATCACGTAACTGCGAATACACTTCGCCATAATTTATTGGCACACCACCAACACGGCGCGAATAAAATAAGCCACCTTTATTAAATAATTCTGTTCCTTCAGTAAAAAAAGGGCGGCGTTCCTGGAACTGTACTTCAAAAGGCGAAAGATTTAATACCTGGTTATCTGATTGCACCTGGCTAAAATCGGGTACCAATGTCATATCCAGTGTAAATGCGTCTGATAATCCATATTTCACATCCATCCCACCGCTTAAATTATAGGTGAGATCTTTTACATCTTTATCGTTGTATGGATAATGGTTGATGATACTCGCAATATAAGGTGAGAATGATAAACGAACAGGAGGCTTAATATTTTTTAAACCCGTAAGATCACCAAATTGCCTTACAAGGGCGTTGATCTTAGGGTTCACGGTATTCCAGAAAGAATTTTCACGCAGGCGGCGTATTTTTCTAATACTATTAAAACCCCATGTTTGAATATCTTTTTGGGCAAAGCGTAAAGCAGAATAAGGAATACGCATTTCAACGGCCCAACCTTTTTCATTGATCTTTACTGAGCTCATCCAGACAGCATTCCAGTCAAAATCCTGGTTATCGGTGCTGTAACGCGCGTCTATCTGGGTTCCTGCAGAAGTTACAAAAAAACCATAGGCATTTATATCATCGTTATAGGTGTCAAAAAAAACGCCGAATAATTCCGCATTTGCCTCGTTATCCCGTGTACTTAATTCGCGAAGAATACTGTCAGGTGATGTATCGTAAAGGTCAGCGCCTATATATATTGCGAAATCATCATATAATATTCTTACCTCTGTTTTTTGTTCTGTTGGTAAGCCGGGGTGAAGATCCCGTTGTATAAAGCCTCCTGCTATTTCTGCTTTTGTCCAGCAGGTATCATCCAGTATGCCATCAATTTTTGGTGTAACGTCCGTACGCACAGCATTAAGAGATTTTTGCTGAGAAAAACCGATGAAGAAAGAAATAAAAAATAAAAATATAAAACGGGCCTTATTCATATTTGCCACTACTAAATTACCAATAAACATCAGGAATTTTATCCCCCTTTTGAGGTGAAAATCTGCTTAAAGCGTTGCATCGTAACTATTTTAATAAATTAACAGTATTAGAGGGCTAAGACAAGGCTAATTATTACACGATTTTCGACTGAAAATTATAATATTAATGTATCTTTAGCCTTCTAATTCACTAAAATACGTACTTAATTATGTGGAAATATTTCTCGGGCGTTCTATTAAGAAATAAATTAGCATTTACCATTAGCGTTTTGCTACTCACCATTTTTATGGGGTATGAGGCTTCAAAAATGGAGCTTTCGTATGAGTTTGCAAAAATTTTACCGGATTCAGACAGCAGTTTTATCGAATACCAAACTTTTAAAAAACGTTTTGGTGAAGATGGAAATGTAATGGTTATGGGTTTTGCTGATAAAAATCTGTTTCAATTAGAGAAATTTAAAGACTGGACAAAATTAAACGATGATCTTAAAAAGATACAGGGTGTAAAAGCAATCATGTCTGTACCAACAGCTTTTAGGTTAGTGAAAGATGACAGTCTTGAGAAATTTAATTTTGTGCCGCTTATTCAAAATCCTATCACTTCTCAAAAAGAAGTGGATAGTTTAAAAAATGAAATGTCAAATATGCCTTTTTATGAGGGCATTATTTACAACAAAGAAACAGGTGCTAACCTTGTAGCAATTACATTCACTAAAAAAGATCTTGATTCGAAACGCCGTTTGGATATGGTGAAAGAGATAAAAGAATTAGGTGATGCGTTCTCGAAAAAACACAAGGTAGAGATGCATTATTCGGGCATGCCATATATCCGCTCACAATTAATGACAAAAGTAAGAGCTGAGATGACCTTATTCTTAATTCTTGCTGTGATCGTTACTGCCCTTATTCTTTGGTTATTCTTCCGTTCTCTTTCAACTGTTATTTTTTCATTGATAGTGGTGATCATGGGCGTTGTATGGTCTATAGGTATTATGTACCTTTTTGGATATAAAATTACAGTACTCTCAGGTTTAATTGCTCCTTTGATAATGGTGATTGGCTTACCGAATTGTATCTTCCTCATTAATAAATACCAAAGCGAATTTTTAGCGCATGGTAATAAAATGAAGGCACTATCAAGAAGTATTGAAACCATTGGTGTTACTTTATTTTTAGCCAACATAACAACTGCCATTGGCTTTGGCGTTTTATATTTTACAAAAAGCTCCATGCTGGTTGAGTTTGGTGTAGTTGCCGCAATCAGTGTTTTAGCAACTTACGTTATTACATTAATTTTAATACCTGTTATCTTAAATTATTTGCCAACGCCTAAACCAAAGCACACCAAGCATATGGAAGGCAAACGCATTAATAAAATATTAGACATCATCGACTTGTTAGTGCAAAAGCGTCGTATTGCGATCTATGTTATTACAACTATCATTACGGCTGTTTCTCTTTGGGGTATGATGTTTATTGATATGAATGGCTACGTAGTAGACGATCTTCCTGAAAAAGATCCTGTTTATACTGACCTTACTTTTTTTGAAAATAATTTTAAAGGTGTATTGCCATTTGAAATTTCAATTGATACAAAACATCCAAACGGTTTATTTGAAAATAATGCAAGAGCTATTTATAAAATAAAGCGCCTTCAAAAAATGTTGGCAGAATATCCGATCTTCTCAAAACCACTGTCAGTTGTTGAAGGGCTTAAATTCTCTTACCAAGCCTATAAAGATGGTAATCCAAAATATTATTCGTTACCGGGTATAACCGATCTTGCAATACTTAAAGATTATTCGGGTTCATTAAAAGGCCAGGGCAACAGGCTACAAACGTTTATGGATACAGCTAAACAGGTAACACGCGTAAGTTACCAGGTAGCAGATATTGGTTCTAAAAAAATGAAGTTAATGATGGCAGAGCTTCGTCCTAAGATCGATTCTATTTTTGACGCAAAGGAATATAATGTAAGTACAACAGGCCACAGCTTAGTATTTTTAAAGAACAACGATTATTTACTTTCAAATTTATTGGAGAGTTTATTAATAGAAATTATTTTGATCGCGATCGTTGGTATTGCTTTATTCCGTTCTGTCAGAATTATTGTTCTATCAAAAATCCCATGTTTAATTCCACTTATCATTACTGCAGGTATTATGGGCTTTTTGGATATTCGTTTTAAACCATCCACTATTTTAATTTTTAGTATAGCCTTTGGTATTTCCTCCGACGGTACTATTTATTTTTTAACCAAGTACAGACAAGAGCTTAAAAAATTAAAAGGGCCGGCAGAAGCAATCTCCGCTGCTATACACGACACAGGTTTAAGTATGATCTACACATCCATTATTTTATTTTGTGGCTTCGCTATCTTTGCTGCATCCAGCTTTGGTGGCACGGTAGCATTAGGTGTTTTAGTATCGTTAACTTTATTAATGAGCATGTTTACCAACCTGATTTTATTGCCTGCAATTTTATTATCTATCCATACCAAGAAAACAAAAAAGGAAATTACCGAAGAGCCTTTAATTGATCTTGAAGAAAGTATGAATGAGCGCGGTAAAGATCTTACTGATATTTAAACTGCTTAACGTGTTAAAACCCGTTCGTAAAGCCATAATAATTATTTCTTCTCTTTTTTTATTTTCATCTTGCGTACACAAACAGGTTGTTCCACCTAATGCCACAATGTTTCGTTATGTAGATAAAGACACACACGATACAATAAAATTTTATGCCTATAAAGATCTTGATACCGCTATATACTATGCAAAAAAAGAAAATAAAAATATTTTAGTTGTCTTTTCAGGTTGGGCTACTTCTACTCGCGGGGAATGGAGAACACTTGCAGCGTTTGATGATGAAAAAAAGATTGCGGAAAATTTTATTATTGCATGGTTACCTGTGGATGACAAAAAACCATTAATAGACACTAATCAAGTTGTTCTTTGGGGCAATATGAACATGAAATTAAAAACGATAGGCGACAGATACTCCTTTTTTCAAAATGATGTGTTTAAGGCATCCTGCCAGCCACAACTTTGTTTTATTGACACTATGAAAATGCCGATCGGAGAAACGACATACGCAGAGTGGGATAAAGCAGCTGTAACGAAGTTTATTAACAGCGGTTTGAAAAAACATGAATAAAAGAAATACATTTTATTTATTCTCCTGCTTAGCTTTCATCTGCTTACTTACTCTATTTTCATTCAACACCAAAAAGCTCTTAAACGATGATAAGATCATTAGTTATGTTGTGGATGTGAAGACACAGGATCTTAAATTATACTGGAAAGATGACAGCGTTAAAAATTTTAAAAGTATTTTAAGATTAAAAAGCTGGCTGGAAAGTAAAAAGAAAAAATTAGTATTTGCAATGAATGGCGGCATGTACATGGAAGATAATGCGCCACTTGGACTTTTTATACAGGAAGGCAAAACAATAAGATCGGTAAACACAAACACCGCTACCGGAAATTTTTATTTAATGCCAAATGGTATATTTTACATTACAAATGATAAAATCGCTTACGTTAGCAAAACGGCAGACTTTATTAAGACAAAGAAAAATTATAAAATAAATTATGCCACGCAATCCGGGCCAATGTTATTAATAGATGGCGAAATTCACCCTGAATTTAGAGAAGGCTCTTCCAATTTAAACATTCGTAATGGTGTTGGTATATTATCAGATAATAAGGTAATTTTTGCCATGTCGAAAGAGCCGATAAATTTTTACGATTTCGCGATGTATTTTAAAAAAGCAGGGTGCAAAAATGCATTATATCTTGATGGCTTTGTTTCGCGAACTTACTTGCCTGAAAAAAACTGGATGCAAACAGATGGTAACTTTGGCGTGATCATTGCTGTTACTTCTGATAAAAAGATCCAGTAAATTTTTTAACTTTGTTAAATGGCAAATAACACATCGCAACATATTTTAAATACTTCTGCCACTCTATTGGGCTTTTGTCTTTTTGTGATCACCTCGCTTCACATGTCAAGCAAAGAAGAACACTTAATTAACCTCGTTACTTCATTAATTTCGGTTTTACTTACATTTTCATGCGTATTTTCTTTCTCATCTTTAAGAACAGCAAATCCCAAAAGAGAGAAGAACTTTGAGAACATAGCCGACTATTTATTTATTGTCTCCTTATTTGGTATTTTAGCTGTTATCCTTTTAATCACACGTACTTATATAAAGTAAAAGCGTATTGCTGGCATAATATTTTCTTCTAAAAATTAAATGGTTAAAAATTTATTTTTTATACTTTTATTCCCTTTAACTTCAATTGCACAATCAGTAAGTGTAAATGATACTATACGTTTTCTTGCGTTAGGAGATTCTTATACTATTGGCCAAAGTGTTGCAATTAATCAAAAGTGGCCGGTACAATTAAGTGATTCATTACTTGCAAGAGGTGTGGTTACTGATACAATGCGTATTATAGCCACAACGGGCTGGTGCACCGATAACCTTCTTAATGCGATCAGCGGACAGAATTTAGAGAATCAACATTATAATCTTGTTTCGTTATTAATTGGCGTGAATAATCAATACCAGGGCTCACCGTTTTCTCAATACACTACTGAATTTCCTGCCTTGCTTGATTCTGCAATTTTGTATGCCGGCGGAAATAAGAACCATGTATTTATAGTATCCATTCCTGATTATGCATATACTCCTTATGGTCAACAAACCTCTAACCCGGCTCAAATCACCGCAGAATTACAACAATACAATCAGTATGCGAAACATATTGCTGACAGCCTTCAAATAAAATTTTTTGATATTACACCTATTTCGCAACAAGGGTTACAAAATCCTAATTATGTAGCAAACGATGGCTTACATCCCAGTGGTTTGCAATACTCAAAATGGGTAAAGCTGATGCTTGATTCTTTAAATTACAACCTAACTACCTCTGTTAAATCGCAAAATAAAAAAGAAAACGCTGTTGTCATCTCGCCTAACCCTGTAACAGATATTATAAAAATAGATGTTTTTGGCGAAGAACTTTTTTATTGGCTTGAAATTTATAATTCCACAGGGCAATTGCTTCAGAAAACCAAACTGGCAGGTTCTGTAACATATATTTCAACAAACGAATTAGCTACCGGCTTATATTCTATAAAGCTAAGTAATGGCAAAAGCCACATCGTAAAAAAAATAATAAAAATATGAGATTAGCATTTCAAAGCTTAATAACTTTATCCTGTAATACCAAATAGTAAGAAGCATATTCTTCTCTTTCAAGCTGGTACAAACCAGTTAGATGTCCAAAGGCTGGCAAAATAAATTGAAACTTGTTATGATAAAAACACGGAAGGGTTACAGATTGCTTCGCCTCTCCAAACAATTTAATTCCGGGATGAATGTGTCCGCAAAAATTTATTTTATTGTTTTGTTTTAGAGGATGATGTGAAAAAATAAAATCTTCCTCAATAAGATATTCTGCTTTTAATAAATTAGGCACCTTATAATTGTCATCTTTTAAAATATCATGATTTCCTTCCACTAAAATAAATTGTATCTGTGAATATTGCAGTAATAAAGATTTAAACCATAACCATTCTTTATTATAATCACTGTGAAAAAGATCTCCCAGGATCAAAACCGAAAGAGGCTTCCATGAATCGATTAAAAAATGCAGCTTATCAATATCTTTTAAATGACTTTCAATTGGAATGGCAATTCCCTGCTTTCTAAAATGTGAAGCTTTCCCTAAATGAAGGTCACTAATGATCAGTTGCTTCAACCGTGGACGATAAATGGCCTTTTGAGGTAATAAATAAAAATCCTCCCCAGCTAAATTTATTTCTGTGTACTTATACTTCATTTTTTTGCACAGAGTTTAAAATTTTATCTATCCTGCTTTGGATCTCTTCATTACTGAACTTCTCCCTTAAAGTATCTACCAAAATAGGAAAAGAAAAAGGGGTGGGTTTTTCCGGATACGTTACTATAACTTTATGTTGACTGATCCTGTTAAAAGCGTTCTGCATGCGAATAATTTCTAACTGAAAGTCAAGGATCTCATCGTAGGCTTGTCGTAATAATAAATTATCCTTTTCATAATCCTCAAACACTTTAAAAAACAATTGCGATGATGCCTGGATGTGCCTGGTTTTTTTTTGATGCCCGGGATATCCTGTAAATATAAGACCTGCAATAGTTGCAATATCTCTGAATTTCCGGTTGGCCAGTTCAATAGAATTCATACTTTTTAAAACATCATCGTATATAAATTCAGGTGAAAATAAATTATTATCCAATATAAGATCCATGTCTACTTTTTTATCGCTTAATAATTCAAAACCATAATCATTCATTGCAATAGAAAAAGTAAAAGGTTCTAGTAAACCAATCCGATACGCTAAAATAGCCGCCATACCTTCGTGTACAAAACGGCCTTCAAAAGGGTAAACAAATAAGTGATACCCTTCACGGGTTTTAAATTGCTCGATCAACAATTCATTTTTACCCGGTAAAAAAGAAACCTTATTTTGCAGTTCAAGTAAAGGAGCTAATTGTTTTAATTCTTCATTATGAATATCCTTATTCTTGTAATCATCCAATTGTTTGCGAATACTATTAGATAGCTGATACGAAAGCGGCAACCTTCCCCCCAGCCAGGCGGGAACAATACCTGTATTTTTTTTACTTGCTTTTACACGCGCTTCCATATCCTTTACTAAAACAAGCTCTAAATTTCTACCTCCAAACCAAAACACATCGCCATTTTTTAATTTGGAAATAAAATTTTCTTCTACCATTCCAATTTTTTTGCCACCCATAAATTTTACATGCATCATGCTATCACTAACGATAGTACCAACGCTTAAACGGTGCCGCATGGCAATGGTACGATTAGTAACTTTATAAAGTCCGTCAATAAAAACAACTTTATGATACTCATCATACACCTTTAATGAATTGCCACCTGTTACAATAAAATCGAGGCACCAATTAAATTCTTCGCGCGTAATACTTTTATAGCAATGTGTACTTTTTATTTCATCAAATAATTTATCAGCAGTAAAACCATCAGAAACAGCTAATGTTACCATGTATTGGATCAATACGTCAAAAGAGCGAACATATGGAACCCGGTTCTCCAGCAAATTATTCTCTATAGCATAACGGATGGCACTTCCTTCAATTATTTCTAAAGAATTGGTTGGTACAAACCAGATCTTGCTAAAAGCGCCAGGATGATGACCGCTTCTACCCGCACGTTGCATAAAACGGGCAATACCTTTTGGCGAGCCAATTTGAATAACAGAATCGACACTGTGAAAATCGACACCAAGATCTAAACTCGAAGTGCATACAACTGCTTTTAACTTGCCGTTATGCAAATTATCTTCTACCCACTTCCGCGTATCTTCACTTAACGAACCATGATGCAAAGCCATTTGGCCGGCGAGATGCGGCGCTTCTTCCAATAATTTCTGATACCATATCTCGGCCTGTGAACGTACATTTACAAAAATAAGTGTTGTATTACTTTTATCAATAATTGGAATGATCTTTGGTAAAAGCTTAATACCCAAATGGCCTACCCATGAATATTTTTCAACTACATCGGGATAAATAGTTTCTATGATAATTTTTTTTTCGAGATCAGCTTTTATAGTTACAGCATTAGCCATTCTATCAGTCAGCAAAATTTCTTTTGCTTCTTCCATATTACCAATGGTTGCAGAGATACCCCAGATCTTTAGATCAGGGTTAATCGCTTTTAATCTTGATAATGCCAACTCCACCTGAACACCGCGTTTGCTTCCCATCAATTCATGCCATTCATCCACAATAATAAATTCAAGTCCTGAAAAAAATTTATCGTATTCTTTAGAAGCCAATAAAATATGAATACTTTCCGGCGTTGTTATTAAAGCTTGTGGTGATCTTTTTCTTTGCTTTGCCCGTTCGGCTGTTGTTGTATCACCTGTACGTAAAGCTATTTTATAATCCAGCTCAAGATCTTTGGAGACCTGCTGGGTTGCTAATAAAATTTCTTTTGAGAGGGCGCGTAAAGGTGTGATCCACAAACAATGTAAACCTGTTTCCTGTTTTTTATTTTTTTTAGTGTTAGGTTTCTCGTAATAAGCTTCTAAAACACCAAACCAAATGGCAAATGTTTTTCCACTACCGGTTGGAGAATTTAATAAGCCGCTTTTATCTTCTGCAATAGCCTTCCATGTTTCCTTTTGAAAAGCAAACGGTTTCCATTTTTTTAATTTGAACCAATTGGTAGCAATGCTCATAAATTATTTATTGTCATGCTGACGAAGGAAGCATCTGTTTTCTTAATATATTATTTTAGATCCCTCCTTCGTCGGGATGACATTTTTTTATTTTATACCGAATTTAATAATTGTAACAGATCTTCTTTTGTATTGATCTCTTCTTTCTTTTTATCTTTTCTCCAACGCAAGATCCGTGGAAATCGCAATGCAATTCCGCTCTTGTGTCTTGGCGATGCGTTAATCCCTTCAAACGCAATTTCAAAAACCAATTCTGCTTTTACACTTCTAACCGGGCCAAATTTTTCGATGGTATTTCTTTTGATCCAGTTATCTACTTCCAGTAATTCTTTATCTGTTAAGCCACTATATGCTTTCGTAAAAGGAACCAACTCTCCCTTATCCCAAATTGCAAATGTGTAATCTGTATATAAATTTGCTCTTCGTCCATGACCGGATTGTGCATAAATTAAAACAGCATCAACCGTATAAGGGTCTACTTTCCATTTCCACCATTTACCGCGACGACGGCCGGTTTCATAAATACTATCTTTATGCTTTAGCATTAAACCTTCGCAACCTAATTGTTTGGATTCATTTCTTAAAACATCCAAATTCTCCCAGTTATCACAGTACAATAAAGGAGATAATTTTAAAAGATCGTTATTTACTTTAGAAATTACTTCATCCAATAACTTTCTTCTTTCAAGTAAAGGTAGTTTGCGAATATCCCCGCCATTGGATTCTAAAAGATCATAGCACATCATACACAATGGCACATCAGTTAATGTTTTTTTAGAAACATTTTTACGGCCAATACGTTTTTGCATTTCATTGAACGACATAATTTTATTGTCCTTAAATGGTAAAACCTCCCCATCTAAAACAGTACCGTTTGGTAAAAGGTCTTTTAAATAAGTGAATTCAATAAATTTATCGGTCATTAATTCTTCTCCCCTGCTCCAGATATGGATAGAATTATTACGAACAATTATTTGTCCGCGAATACCGTCATACTTTCTTTCAAGCTGCCACTCGTCAATACTTCCAAGATCTGTAAAAGGAACATCTAATTGATATGCTAAATAAAAGGGATAAGGTTTTGAATCATCAAAAGAAGAAGACTCATCAGATAATAATTGTTTAAGGTCGGAAGTTTGTGGTAACCAGCTCCCCATTAATTTATGCGCAATAACTTTATCATCTATTGAATAGGTTTTTGCTAATGCTTTAAATATTAATTGCTGCGAAACACCAACGCGAAAACTTCCGGTAATTAATTTATTGAAAACAAATAATTCATCTTTTGTGAAATTACTCCAGAATGAAAGTAACCATTTCTTTTTTTCTTCTTCTGTTTTGGATTGAATAAAAATAATTTCATCCATTACTTCACTCAATGATTTGTCTGAATTAGAATCGTGTATAGGAATTAATAAACTAATTGTTTCCGCAAGATCCCCAACCACATCGTAAGATTCTTCAAAAAGCCAATATGGAATGCCCGCCAATTCAGTAGCCCAGGCTTTCATATCTGCTGTTTTGATCGGCCGTTTTGGCCTGCGGCCGGTTAATAAAGCAATTGCCCAAATAGAATCATTAGAGTTGGTGCGGTTAAAATAATTAACCATGGCATTTACCTTTTCATTTGTTTTTGTGGTTTGATCCAGTTCGCTATATAGTTCCGTAAATGCTTTCATTCTTTTTCTTCTTTTGTATTTTCAGAAGATTCGTTATCAATGCTTTCCCCCTCAAATAAAGTTTCCACTTCAACTGCATTTAATTTATAATTCTCTCTTAGCCATTTTGAATAAGTAGATTTATAACCATGTGTTACATAAATATTTTCTGCACCGGTTGCCAGAACAGCTTCATTTAACCCCTGCCAATCTGCATGATCACTCATCACAAAACCCTTGTCTGCATTTCGTCGTCTACGCGCGCCACGTAATTGCATCCAGCCACTACAAAAGGCAAGCTTATACGGATCAAAACGCCGCAACCATGGAGAGCCAATCACAGAACCGGTTGCAACAACTATTCCAGGGTTAAGCGTTTCCTTTTTAAATTCTTGTGTAAATTTTATATAGCGTGAATTATCAAAACCTAATGCTTCGTTTGTATTATAAATAGTAGAGTGCAAAAGAATTGGCAGATCTGTTTTTAAACCAGTTAGTATTCGTTGCGCCTTTCCTAAAGCATACCCAATTAT
>JACDED010000020.1:0-22723 GCA_013816615.1 Bacteroidota bacterium | reverse complement strand
AATTTATTTCTGATGCTTCAGGAAAATTATAAACTGGTAAACCAAAAGTAGACTCTGTTATAAAATGCTGGCATTTTACGGGTTCAAAAGGAATTGTATAGCCGTCATTCTTTACTTTATAATCACCTGAAACAACCCAAACCTCTCCCTGGTATTCGAGCCTTACCTGGGCAGAGCCAATAACATGACCAGCCGGATAAAGGCTGATAGTAACTCCGTTAATATTTATCGTTTCGTAATAATCCAGCGTTTGTAAACAGACTTCTCCCAAACGGTAGCGCAAAATTGATGCTGAATCTTTGTGTGCGAGATAATATTTATTGCCCATACGCGCATGATCGGAATGTGCATGCGTGATGATTGCTTTATCAACAGGTTTCCATGGGTCAATATAAATATCAGCCTGACCACAATATATTCCTTTATTTGTAAACTGTATTAGCACCTTTAATTAACACAAAACTGACCTTAAAGTTTAATTTTTGAGGGAATAGATTTTCCCAAAACGGGGTACTGAGAATATAAATTTTGATAAAAACAATCATTTTTTAAGGTATTCAATTTGCATTTCTTAACGTATGAAACCTGTTATCAATTTTGTACTGCGAACGGTTAGTATAAGCCTTAACCAGAATATGCTTATTTTTGAAGGATTTTTATCAGAGCATGCTGAAAGTTTTATAAGCACATTTAAAAGAAGAATAAAAAATGATAAAAGATAAACCAAGAAATAAGTTTTTTACAATTGTATTATTAACCCCTGTTATACTATTTTCTTTTTGGTGTGGTCTGAACATCTATCATCTTACCCAGCAGCGTTCTGAAATAAAAAAAGATTATAGTATAGTGAATAGCATTAAACATGGATTATTATCGGTTGATGTATGGAGTGCGCATGTAAAAGAGATGGCGAATAAGCAAATAGACGCTTTTGATTTTAATGATCTGCAGGAAGATACGTTAAAAGCATCCTTAAATAAAATACTAAATTCTGTTATTACCAAGGCTAATACCATGGTTAATAAAAAGCAAACACGTATTGATAAACGGATTAAAAAATTTGCGATTAAACAATTTGTTGATTTTGATAAGGTCAGGGAAAAAGTTCCGGAATTTTCTCAAACAATAATTAATGAATTAAAAAAACCCGGCAGTAAAGAGCGTATTAAATTTATAGCCAAAACCAAAGTGGATGAGTTTGCTGATAAAACACGCGATAGCATTCATACCGCGGGTGAAGTTTACAGTCTTTTTGTAAAATACCGTACAAGTAATCTTTCTGACTTTAATAAATTTTCTGCTGTTAAGGTAGAAGAGATACAACAAGAAACCTATCACCTTACTTATTTAATGGTAGGGTGTTTAATATTTTGCTTATTGTTATGGTTAATCCTAATAAATCAAACTGCAGTTCACACACCTTTATTTATTATGTCGGTTATCTTAGCGCTCATCACATTAGTTGTAGGGCTCCTCGCCCCAATGATAGAGATTGATGCAAGGATAAAGGAAATAAATTTTACACTGGTAGGAAGTCCTATTGTTTTTAGTGACCAGGTAATTTTTTACCAGAGTAAAAGCATTTTAGATGTGGTACATATTCTTATCTCAACAGGTAAAGCGGATTCGATATTTGTTGGCTCACTTATTCTGATTTTCAGCGTTATTTTTCCTATTACAAAATTACTTTGCACTGAAATATATTTATTGGGCAATGAAAAAACAAGGGCAAATAAATTTTTAGATTTCTTTGCTTTTAAATCAGGTAAATGGTCGATGGCCGATGTAATGGTAGTAGCAATATTTATGGCATACATTGGTTTTAAAGGTATTTTTGAATCGCAAATTAGCCATCTGAATTATCAATCGGAACACGTTGCTACAATTGCAACAAATGAAACTTCGTTGCAGCCGGGTGTTATTTTATTTGTTTGGTATGTGATCTTTGGATTAATATTAGGAGCTATTCTCAAAAAAATAACTTTTAAAGAAAAGATCATCGATCTAAATAAACTAAGATTTATTCGCGGCAGAAAAACTAACATCACGGAATCACAGATCAAACCACCTGAAAAACAAGCTTAATTCACGAGGTTTCTCTTAAAGAAATTCCTCTTGCATTAACTCCTTTTCCGGATCAGAATTTTTCAAATGCGCTAATACAATCTTCAATTGTGTTGAACCTGAACTTAAAACCTTCTTTCATTAAACGTTCAGGAACAATATAACGGCTTTTCAGGATCAATTCGGTTTCAGTTCTAATAAAGAAAGCACCAATTTCAAGCATCCATGCAGTGGCAGGAAGGCCAATACTAACTCCTGCTTTTTTACGAAGTAAACTCATCAACGAAGCATTAGTTACAGGTTCCGGTGCAACGACGTTATAAATTCCATTCGACGTTTTGTTTTCTATCAACCAGCTGATCATTCTGCAAAAATCATTTATATGGATCCAGCTAACCTGTTGTTTGCCACTTCCCATTTTTCCACCAATGCCTTTTTTAACTACATTTAATAATGTTGGTAAAACACCGCCTGTTGTTCCGAAGACGAGAGAAATACGAAGATCTATTTTTCGTGTATTTGATAATTTAAGATCATCGAAAACTTTTTCCCATGCCTTACACACATCAACAGAAAATCCTGACCCGATTTCGCCGGAAGACTCACTCATTGGTGTATCTAAACTATTACGGTAAATAGTGGCGGAAGCACCATTTAGCCAAAGCTTAGGAGGCTCGGTACATTTAGCAATAGCATCGCCTATTATTTTTGTAGAATCAATGCGTGAAGCCAATATCTCTTTTCTATTTTTTTCGGTGTACCTGCAATCAACACTTTTACCACACAGATTGATCACTGCTTCTGCACCTTCTAACTCTGCACACCAATCACCAAAAGTTTTTGCATCCCATTGTAAATATTTAATATTACCATTTTGTTTATTTTTTTGACGCGATAAAATAATTATCTCGTCAAATTCATTTTTAAAATGAAGGCTAAGCGCCTGGCCTAAAAAGCCGCTTCCACCTGCTATAACTATCTTTTTCATAAAAATATTTTAGTCGATTAATTCTCTTATTCAGTAATAGTGTATTGATTCTTAGGTTTTTGAATAATAAGCATTATAAAAAAATTGAGGAACAATAATAAACCTAAAACAAGTGTGAACACACCAAGCTTGGAAGCTAATTGCTCAATGGTTTCTTGCCCGCTAATGAGTTGTTCCCAATAAACTTTATCGTTGTGGGTGTGTGCAAAATGTTTAACGTGCATTCGCATGAACGAAAATCCAAGCGCGATAAGATAAAACCCTGTTTGAATAAGATTATTTGTTGATGTAGTAAGAGCCTCATGGTTATTGAATTTTTCAATTAAAAAAGCTTTTGTGTTCTTGTGAAGGCTTTTTGCAATCCAGATACTCAAAAAAATAGTTGCTGGAATGTAAATACTGTAAGCAATAATGTTGTAATTCATGATTTCTGGTTTTTATTGGTTAATAATTTTTTGTTTAAAAAATATAAAATAATTTTTGGTGCAAAAATGATATTTAAGTAATGGATAATTCCTAACGTAAAAAAGATAATACCCTGTGACGATACTATAAATTCGATAACCTGCACAAACGATGATATAGCACTTGTACTGCGCAGAAAGAAAAAAGCGAAAGCACTGTTTATTAAGCAGTAACCTATGTATAAAAAATTATTGGCGCTGTTACTCATTTCAGCATCAGGACATTCGCCAAACAAATACGCTTTACCATTTTGACGAAGTATATTTCCAATTACAAAAACAGTTATTAAGCTGCATAGTAAATAAATGATATAAGCGATAATCGTATACATTAACTTAAAATTATTGGTAAAACAAGTAAACGGTAAAGAACCCAGCTATAACATAACCATATTGGCGCCTTTATCAATTGCACTCTTTTTTTATGAGCGAGAAACATTACAATAACAACTCCAAAAAAATAAACCAGGTAATAATAAACACCCGGGCCAAAAGGAAAAAAGATAAAAGCTGAAACAAGAACCGGAATTAATAACCCGGCTCCTGCCATTGAAACTATTACCATTTGATAGAGATAGTTTAGTATTGATCCTGAATTGGTTTTAAATATTATTAGTAATGTGCCCTGAAAGATTATCTGGCCAAAACAAATACAGTATTCACGTTTTAAATTTGATGAAGGGATAAGATCTTTTAGCAGGTAAGAATAAAACAGTAAAACCGTTGCAGTAAAAATTGATCCCAATAAAATAAACACCATTTTAAACGAAGTATAAGTATTAGGATATATAGTTAATGTTTTCATTGTTTGAACTTTCTAAACTTTCAATAATAATTGAAATATTATGGTAAATTTTTTTACTTGAACAATTTAAATAAGGTGCCGATTAAAGCATTCTCATCTAATTTTATAGCTTTCTCTAAAGCGAAATCAGCTTTTTCAACCACACTTTCAATATTTGTTACTGCATCCACTAATGCTTTATGTTTTTTATCAGTCTTATTTCCTTCTACTTGTTTTAATTCTTCCAGCACACCTAACACAGGCTCTATCTCTCTCTTACGGCGTTCTTTGATTATCTGCTTGGCAACTTTCCATATATCTTTTTCGGCTCTGAAAAACTCTCTTCGCTCGCCTGCTTTTAGTTCTTTATAAACAAGCCCCCAATCCATAAGATCGCGAATGGTCATGTTACAATTACCGCGTGAGATCTTTAATTCTTCCATTACTTCTTCAGTACATAAAGACTCAGGACTGATCAATAACAACGCATGCACCTGCGCCATGGTGCGGCTAATGCCCCAACTGCTGCCTAAAGTACCCCAGGTTTGAATGAATTTATCTTTTGCTTCGTTGTATTTCACGTTACAAATATATACTGGATTATTGAACTTTCAAAATTATTTGAAAGATATTTTATTAACAGCCAAAAAACTTGCTCCTGACTGAAAGATTGATTATTTTTAAGAATGACCAATATACCTTTTACAACCATTGACTGGACAGCCATTGAAAGAACCGAACACAAAGGCGAAACAGGAACATCCTTTTGGCAAACCCTGCAATTTGGCGGATTACGCATAAGGATCGTTGAATATTCGGAAGGATACCTTGCCGACCACTGGTGTGAGAAAGGCCACGTTGTACATTGCCTGGAAGGCGAATTTACAAGTGAGCTTAAAACCGGCGAAAAAGTAATTCTTAAAAAAGGAATGAGTTATGTTGTATCTGATAACTTAAGTTCACACCGCTCTCTTTCAAAAAGTACTGTAAAATTATTGATCGTTGACGGAGATTTTTTGAAAGCTTAAGCAACTACTTCTTTAAATTTTCCGGCTTTTTTCTCGTGCTTCTTTATTTCAAAAATCATTAATGGCACAATAAAAGCTGCGGGCCCCAGCCACAAAACAATATCCGGCGCCGGTATAACGGCAGAGTTATTTACCACAAAAGCAGTAATGGCACCAATATAACTTCCCATCATACCGCCAATATGCGCCAGCAACCAATAATTTCTATACACCAGGTTTTTTCTGAAACGTTGCCAGGTAGCGTAATTACCTCTCACTCCTAAAATACCAAATATCAAACTAATTATTCCAAAGCTTATATTTCCTTTAAAAAATAAATATCCGCCCACTAAAACAAAGGCAATATGCATGAAGCCAAAAAATAATTCAATAGCCCAATCAAATTTTGTTGGCTTTTGATCAAGGTGCATCTTTTTTAATTTTAAAGAACGGTAAGCTGTTAAGCAAGAATAATAAGTAAAAAAAGCTACACAAAATAAAAAAGGATTAATGTGGGCTATTGACATATAAATAGCCGACACAAAAATAACTGTCATTGCCCAAAAATAGATCCTGCCTATAGGTTTATGGATCTTAACTTTATTACGAAAAATAATAGCAAACAAGCCACTTAATAATGCCAGTGAACCTGCAATAATGTGAAGGATAAGAATAATTTTAAAAGTCATAGTGTTTTCTTTTTTACAAATGTAAGTCGGGACAATACCGAAAGTCAAATGAAAGGGTTGAAACGCAAGGCTTTGGGACGAATGACAAAGCTTTTTACCAGCCTTAGGGTTGAAAAACGTTGATCACTTTAAGTTTTTAAGCTTTTCGAGGATAGAGTTTCCATAATTCCTGGATACCGGTACAAAATAATTCCCTTTATTAAAGCTTAATTTATAACCTGCCGCATTACCCTCTACATCTTTTACATTTTTAAGATTTACTATAAATGTGCGATGGCAACGTACAATAAAATCCATTTTAAGCTGCGATTCAATTCGCTTAAGGCTGCTTCGGATTAACTGCTTCTTTATTTTGTCGTTCTCAACAAAAACAATACTCGAATAATTATCAGCCGATTCAATATACAAAAGCTGTTCGGGTAAAAGCTCAACTTTATCTTTTTCATTTTCGGCTATAAACGTAATATTAGTAACGGGTTTAATTTCACCAACAATTGTTTTCACTTCATCAGCAACCCTATCCGCCATGTTTGGAACAGGATCTTCTTCAGGCACATTCGATGAGTGTTTTACCTGGTTTTTACTTTCATTTGTATGTAAGTGCTCATTAACGCTCACAGCTTGTGCAAGATTAATTTTTAAAAGCTTATTATGTTTTCTTAATACATGAAGTGTTACAGGAAAAATACCAATTAATACTACCGACATAAATGCAAATAAAAACCCATTCCATGTAAATAGCATTATATAAAAAAATCTTCCATAAAGCATATTGCCAAGAGCAATGCATGCCAATATTATAAGTATGGTTATTATTTCTTTGCCTATAGTCCAGTTATCTTCAATTGATTTTTTGGGAATGATATGCGTAATAATGACACTAACCAGCAAAGGCATTATAAAAGATACAATACCAAAACCAATTAATTTCAATTCCCTGTTATCCGTTTGCCACTGTGCAATGCCAAAAGGCTCAAACACAATTAAAAATAATGCAACAAAACATCCAACAAAAAAATTAGAGATGAATGAGCGTTTATCTATCTCAGATCTTGGAAAAGGTTTATTTAAAAATTGCAACATTAACTCTGCGCAAAGGTATATTGATTTGTATAAGTAGTGCGATCACCGTTCGCATCAATATATGTTTTCGTAAAAGCTTCAATTTTAAGATCCTTATTTTTTAATTGAACAAGTTTATATGTAAATACGGTTCGTTGTTTGTTAAATACATGCCCAGTAGTATAACCTTTTGTAACCTCCTCAATTATAAATGTAACTTCTTCTTTATTTTTAATATCTCCTGAACCATATTCAAAATGCCAACGACCGTTTGCTTCCACAATATCACCCGCAAAATTTTCCTTAAAATTAAAAGTTCCTTCTTTTTTAATACTTAATAAAAGGCTATAGTTGCCTATATACAAAATTGCAGGTCCGCTGGTCTCCGTTTGATTTAATTCTACTTTAGTACCATTAAAAGCCAGATTTTGATTAAATGGTGGGTCGATAGCAGATAAAGTAGTGATGGATGCATTACCAGATTTCATGGTCCATTCACCGGCTAATCTAGACTTACGTGATCTGAAAGAAATTGTAGGATCTTCGGGTCCTTTTTTACAGTTTGATAAAAAAAGTGCAGATAAAATTATTGCGCAAAGCAATGAGATTTTAATTTTCATAAGGTTAGTTTAGACGGGCGTAAAAGTAATTAAACAAATCTTGTTTTTACAAAAAGAAAAAAGAGTGATTTTTCAGAGCTTTCAACATATTGAAAATCAGTAATTTAAATAAATTTTGTAAATTTGCTCATTTTGAGATATATTTGTTTAAATCTTTAAAACGAATAAAATTTAAATTTCTCAATACCATCACAACCTCCCTCATTTGCATTCGTTTAATTTTTAAAATTTACTGGAACTTAAACATTGTAAACGCGTTTTGGAAAATTTGTGTCCATTTGAAATTTAGATCGAAGATATAAGCAGGGTTGGGTCACACCCTTTTTCTCAAAGCTGCTTTAAATAAAATAAAAAGGGAAAAATAAAAAATAAAAAAAATGGAAAAAGGAACAGTAAAGTTTTTCAACGAAACAAAAGGATTTGGATTCATTAAAGTTGAAGGATCTGGAAAAGAAGTATTCGTACACGTATCGGGTATCAAAGAAGAAATTCGTGAGAACGATGAAGTAGTGTTTGAAATTCAGGATGGCAAAAAAGGATTAAATGCAGTTAACGTTAAGTTAGCGTAATTCTTTTTTAGTTAATTAAATAATTGCGATTACAAATTTATAAATATATAATATCAGTTCACAATTTTAATTAACAAAAAAACCCTTTCGGAACGAGAGGGTTTTTTTTGTGCATTAATTTTTTTAAACTAAATTTTAATCCGATATCTTTACTTCTTTATTTTTTTTGGGCGTTGCCTTTGGCCCGGGCTGCTATGGGCTCGGCTCTAGCCTAGGCTTTTTGCCCTTCGGGACAAAAGAGCTAAACCCTTCGCAGCCCTAACGCAACGCCGTAAAGTTAGCGTGAGGGATAGCCATTGTTTGAGCTTTTTTTTATAGGCCTGAAAGGCAAATAAAAAAAGCGAGTGGCGAAAGCCCGACCCGAAGGGGCACGCCCAGGTAATAAATAATTATTTAAAGGAATTAAGTAAGAGATATGAAATGACAGTTGGTCAATTTATTAAACCGTCATAATTTCTTTCTCTTTTTGTTCGATGTGTTTATCTACCTTTATAACACTTGCAT
Organism: Bacteroidota bacterium; assembly: GCA_013816615.1. Taxonomy (GTDB): domain Bacteria; phylum Bacteroidota; class Bacteroidia; order B-17B0; family Aurantibacillaceae; genus Aurantibacillus. The sequence goes on along the minus strand of JACDED010000020.1, from coordinate 13,972 downwards.
CTGTTAAAGCCTGAATCTTGGTCTCACCGCCTTTTGCTTCATCTTCAGGTAAACCATCTTTTTGTAATTTTTTTATTTGATCGATACAATCTTTACGCACAGTACGAATACCTACTTTTGCATCTTCACCAAAACTTTTTGCAGTTTTACTTAATTGTTTACGGCGTTCTTCGGTTAAAGGCGGCACCATAATACGAATAATAATACCATCGTTTTGTGGGTTAAAACCTAAGTTAGCCGCTTGTATAGCTTTTTCAATGGGCGTTAGCATTGATTTTTCCCAGGGCTGAACAATAAGTGTACGCGAATCTTGCGAATTTACGCTTGCAGTATTACTTAAGGGCACCATGCTGCCGTAATAATCCACCATAATATTTTCAAGCATAGCAGGACTGGCTTTACCCGCTCTTACTTTTTGAAGTTCTGATTCTAAATGGTTGATGGCTTTTTCCATCGCATTTTTTGCATTATCTAATACTGAATTTATATCGCTCATAACATTATTGATTTCAAATTAATTTTTTACTTTTTCTTTTGTTTCTACTTTAAATAATTCGGTTAAATTTTTTATGGTAAAATCAATTTCTTCTTTGGTGGTATATTTACTAAAACTAAATCTTACTGAAGGGCGTTCCATATCACTGCCAATTCCTCTTAATACATGACTACCCTGGTTACTCCCGCTACTACAGGCGCTACCGCCACTCGCTGCAATTCCTAAAATATCTAAATTAAATAATAACATTTCAGCATCCGGATGGTTTGGGAAACAACAATTTAAAACAGTGTACAAAGATTTTTCATCTGATATTTCACCGTTAAATGCCATACCCGGAATTAAAGCGGTTAATTGTTCGCGCATATAATTTTTTAATCCGCGAATATGTCTTTGATGCTCTTCCATTTCATCAAAACAAATTTCCAATGCTTTTGCTAAACCTACAATGCCATAAACATTTTCTGTTCCGCCACGCATGTTACGCTCTTGTGCGCCACCGTGAATGAACGGAGAAATTTTACGTTCGTGATTGATGTATAAAAAGCCAACACCTTTTGGTCCGTGAAATTTATGTGCCGCACAGGTTACAAAATGCACCTTTAATTCGCGAAGATCCATTTTATAATGACCCATTGTTTGTACAGTATCGCTGTGAAAAACAGCATCGTACTTTTCGCACAGTTCGCCAACTTCTTTTAATGATAGTAAAGTTCCTAATTCATTATTAGCATGCATTAAAGAAACCAGGCTGCGTGAATTATTCTTTAAAAGCGCTTCAAGATCTGCAAGATCAACATTTCCTTTTTTATCTAATTTTACCCAGCTTACTTTTACTTTGCCGGCTTTCTCTAACATCTTTAATGTATGTTCAACCGCATGATGTTCGATCACGCTAGAGATAACATGTTTAATATCAAAAGTAATGATGGATTGGTTGATAGCCATGTTATCTGCTTCTGTTCCACCTGAAGTAAAAAATATTTCAGCCGGTGTAACATTTAATAGCCTGGCAACTGTTTTACGTGCGGTTTCAATAGCGGCGCGTGTTTTTCTTCCAAAAGCGTGAATAGAAGATGGGTTTCCAAAATCTTCAAGCATTAAAGGCATCATTGCTTTTAATACATTTTCATCAAGTTTGGTTGTTGCGGCATTATCTAAGTATACTTTCATTTACTTTATTTTAATTCTTGATAATTTCTTTTATATCGGAAATAATTTTATTCGCTAAGTTATCGGCAGTACTGGCAGATTGACTTTCGCTATAGATCCTAATGATGGGCTCGGTATTACTTTTACGCAAATGCACCCATTCTTTATCAAATTCAATTTTCACACCATCAATTGTATTGATAGGCTGCTTTTTATATTTTTCAGAAACATCCGCCAACACTTTATCTACATTTATTTGCGGTGTTAATTCAATTTTATTTTTAGAAATAAAATAACTTGGATACGATTTACGCAGCATCGAAACACTCTTACCATATTTTGCAAGATGCGTTAAAAAAATAGCAATTCCCACCAAAGCATCTCTACCATAATGTAATTCCGGTAAAATAATACCACCGTTACCTTCGCCACCAATAACAGCGTTTGTATCCTTCATCATTTTTACCACGTTTACTTCGCCAACTGCAGAAGCAGAATATGATCCGCCTTGTGCTTCGGTTACATCGCGCAATGCCCGGGTGCTTGACAAATTGCTTACCGTATTTCCTTTTTTATTTTTTTGTAAAATATAATCAGCTACAGCAACCAGGGTATATTCTTCGCCAAACATTTCACCATCTTCACAAACAAATGCTAAACGGTCAACATCCGGATCAACACTAATACCTAAATGCGCTTTCTGTTTTGTAACGGCATTACTAAGATCGGTTAAATGCTCAGGTAATGGTTCTGGATTATGCGCAAAATTTCCTGTCGGATCGCCATGAATAACATGAATGTTATTTACGCCTAATTTTTTTAATAACGCAGGAACTACAATTCCACCACTTGAATTAATGGCATCCAGCACAATGGTAAAATTTGCTTTTTCAATTGCAGCTACATCAACATAAGGAAGATCCATGATCTTCTTAAAATGTGTGTCTATAAAATCTTCGTTCTTAGAATATTTTCCAAGGTTATTTACCTCTGCATAATTAAAATCGGCACTCGCTGCTAATTTTAATATCTCTTGCCCGTTAGCTTCACTAATAAATTCGCCTTTTTCGTTCAACAACTTTAAAGCGTTCCATTGCTTTGGATTATGACTGGCAGTTAAAATAATTCCGCCGTGCGCTTTCAACTCCGTAACCGCCATTTCAACAGTTGGCGTTGTACTGAGATCAAGATCGATCACATTAATTCCCAGGCCAATTAAGGTTCCCGTAACTATACTGGATACCATTTGTCCACTTAACCTGGCATCGCGACCAATAATAACAGTTATATTTTTTTCTTTTGGATGGTTATTTAAGATCCATGTTCCATAGGCAGATGTAAACTTAACTACATCAAGAGGGGTTAATCCATCATCGGGCTTACCACCAATGGTTCCCCTTATTCCGGATATGCTTTTTATCAGAGTCACAATAAATAAATTTTAATCTGTAAAGATAGGAAAACTACTTAAGCTTTAAAACCATTTAAGTTAACAAAATTTGTTCATTTTTTGTTTAAAATACCGCCTTTACAAGCGTTTTTATTGCGAATTTAGCCTTAATGCACTATAAAACCATCATTCTAACTATTTGCCTTCTTTTCACACAAAAGATAAGTTTTGGGCATGATATAGCTCAGCAAAAGTATTATTTGCTGGATGAGAACATGTTCATTATAGACTCTATAGTTACAAGTGAACAATTCATTCAACAAGAAAATAAAAGTCGTCCAAATCCGTTATTAAAGTTGTTTAGAACGAAACAAAAAAAGAATAAAAGAATAACTGCAGCGCTTTTAGCATTTCCTTTTCCTTTTGGAATTGTTGGTTTGCACAGAATTTATTTAGGAACAGCGCCTTATGTGCCTGTTGCTTATATCGCAAGCCTCGGCGGTGTTTTTGGCGTATTGCCATTTATTGATTTTTGCGTTTTGTTATTAGATAAGGAAGAAAAACGATACATAAATAATAAAAAAGTTTTTATGTGGGTTAACTAATGTGTGGCATTGCGGGAATAATTTTAAAAAAAAGATCTGATCTCAACATTGCAGAAAAGATAGCTGTAATGACCAATGCCATTGGGCACCGCGGCCCTGATGGTGAAGGTTTTTTATTGGCCGGCGAACAAACCGTCACTCCATATTTTAATGTATTACAACAAAATTACCAGCGCCAGGATCTCAATTACATTCCTAAAAACAATTTAAAAACCGGTGACCAAAATTCTTTTTTAGCGTTTGGGCACAGAAGGTTATCTATTATTGATCTTTCTGAAACCGGCCACCAACCTATGTGTAACAGGGATGGAAAAACCTGGATCGTTTTTAATGGCGAGATCTATAATTATATTGAAGTACGCGAAGACTTAAAAAAACTAGGTCATACTTTTATTTCAGAAAGTGATACAGAAGTTATTTTACAAGCTTATAAAGAATGGGGAACTGCTTGCGTAGAGCGTTTTAACGGCATGTGGGCCTTTTGCATTTACGATAGTGAAAAACAAGTTTGTTTTGCATCACGTGATCGTTTTGGTGTTAAACCCTTTTATTACATAAATAATAATACTATTTTTTCTTTTGCGAGCGAGCAAAAAGCATTTGTAAGAGCAGGATTGATAGTGCCTAAAATAAATTCAAACGCTTTACATAATTATCTCATCAATGGATTACTCGAAACTTATGCCGATAATTTTTTTGAAGGTCTCAATGAATTAATGCCTGGAAACAACCTGGTATTTGATATTAAAAAACAAGAAGTAAAAATTTCTACTTATTATAATTTAACCGATCACATTACTTTAAAGAACGATAAGTTAAGCGAAAAAGAACTGGTAGAAAAAGTTACTTATGCTTTTGAAAATTCGGTAAGATTAAGATTAAGAAGTGATGTGGAAGTTGGCACCTGTTTAAGCGGCGGTATTGATAGTAGCGCACTTGCTGTTAGCATTTCTGAAATCACGGGACAACCTTTATATTGTTTTACATCTGTTTTTAGAAACAATCCTATTAATGAAGAACATTTTGCAGATACTGTTGCTAAAAAAATAAACGCAAAACATTTTAAAGTAGAACCAACCTTAGATGGCTTTTTAAAAGAGGTGGATGATCTTATTTATTCGCAGGATGTGCCTATTTGGGATACCAGTACCTACGCACAATACAAGGTAATGGAGCTTGCCAAACAAAATAACATTAAAGTAGTGCTAGATGGTCAAGGCGCAGATGAATTGTTTGGTGGCTATCATCATCATTTTTTAGCCAAATGGAATAATTTATTTTCTCAGGGTAATTTTATGTCGGCCATGAGTGAGATCTCTGCCGGTAAAAAAACAATTGATTCTCCTTTAAAATTTTATTTAAAAGAAAAGGTAAAACAAAAAAAATATTTCAATAAAAAACATTTCAATTTATTTTTTAAGACTGAGTTTTTAAGCTCTTCTGAAATAAAAAACCCATCTGTTTACTTTAATTCGGTTAACGAACAATTGGTGGAAGATATTTATCATACCCGTTTAAAATCTTTCTTAAAATGCGAAGACCGGTGTGGTATGTGGCACAGTGTGGAAAGCCGCACGCCATTTGCTGATGATGTGGAATTGATAAATCTTTTATTTTCGTTTAACGGCAATAAAAAAATAAAAGATGGTGTTTCTAAACATTTATTGCGCGAAGCTGTAAAAGGTAAATTGCCTGGAGAAATTTATAGTCGTTACGATAAAAAAGGGTTTGAAACACCAATGAATAGCTGGATGATAAAAATGCGTCCACAACTAATTTCAGAAATTAAAGCTGCCGGTTTTGATTTTGTAAATTATACTGATATTGAAAAGAGTGCTACGGAAAGCATTTTTCACAACAAATTATTATTTAAATTATTTGTACTGAGCCGTTGGAAAAAACTATTTAACGCGCTGTAACTTTAAAGAGTAAAAATTAGAGTTATTATTTGGGCGTGTCCCTTCGGGTCGCGCTTTCGCCACTCGCTTTTTTCTCGCCGTTACAGGCTTCAAAAAAGAGCTCAAACAAAGGCTCTATCCCTCACGCAGCATAAGCAATTTGCGTGAGCGATTGCAGTGAAAATCTTTTTTGTGAGGATACGAACAAAAAAATTGTAACGAAAAGCGCGACCCGAAGGGACACGCCCAAAAAAACAAACAATTTCTATTTTTTCAACCCGCTTGCTTAAACTATTAATTAATAATCGGCTTTGTATCACTTTCTTTATCATCCAAAAAACGATATTGAATACCAAAACTCATTCCAAAACCACTGGCTTTCCATTTTGTAATGGCTATGTACGTGTTAAAATCTTCGTTGTTGGTTGTTAGTTTATTGTAATTAGCAAAGGGCGCAAATAATTTAAAGTTGATACCAAATCTTCCGAAATAAATTCGTGGATTAATGTATGGAGAAAAATACATGCCACCGCCTGAAAGTACTAGGTTTAAACTATCGTTGGCTTTATACTTGAACGTAGAATATCCAACGTTGGCACCTAAAATAAGATCGAAATTCTTTTTTACAACCGGATGATAATTTAATTCGATTAAAAAATCGTTTGTCTTTACCTCCGGTTTTATTTTTGTAACCGAATCTCTTGATGTAAAATAACTATTTGCTTTGTAACGAACCCCCACACCAAAACGCTTATGCAAGCCATATTCAACCGCTAATCCAAAATTTGTATTTGCAGCTCTATCTGTGTAAGATGTATCACGTGTGCGATTTGGATCTTTTATCTTTACTTTTAAAACGGTATTATAATTCTCAAACCCCGTGTTTAATTCAGTTACTAAAGCGCCTTTATAAAAGGATTGCGCATTCAAAAAAGCACTGATAACTAATAAGCAAAAAAGGCATAATTTTTTCATAACATGGCGTTTAAAGAGAGGGTTTATATTTGTATGTCGTTTAAATAAACGAAAACCCTACCCTTAAAACGAATTTTATTTTGCAAAAACCTTAAACTCTGTACGCCTGTTCTTAGCCTTGTTTTCGGGAGTATCGTTCTTCACTTTTGGCTTAAGATCGGCATAGCCTTTATATTTTAAACGCGCAGCATTGATCTTGCTCGTATTGATAAGATATTCGTAAACAGCTTTAGCACGATTTTCTGATAAAATAATATTATTCTTACGAATACCATCGCTATCCGTATGTCCTCCTAATTCAATTTTAAGACTTGGGTTCTTAATTAAAAAAGCGCCAAGCTTATCTAATTCCGCTTTACTTTCCGGTTTAAGATCCCATTTGTTTACGGCAAAAAATACATTCTTTAATTCTACTACACTTCCCGTATCAATAGGATCTAAAGGAATATCCAATAAGAACGGTTTTGTAAAATCAGTTTCTTTACCTTTTAAACTAAAGTTATCGCTGTAAAATAAAAATCCATCCTTATTTACATTCACTAAATAATTTTTATTGGCGGTAAGTGTTATAAAAAACTCACCGTTTTTTTGCGTGTAGGATTGGGTAACTGTTTGCTGCGTTTCAAGATCTACCAATTCAAAATTAGCTTCTAATGTTTCTTTTGTTTTTGAATTATAAATTTTTCCTTTTACGTAAGTAATTTTTTCAGGTCTAAGATCTTCCGGTAATTCAAATTGGTAAATATCAAGATCGCCAAAACCACCAGGTCTGCTGCTTGCAAAGTATGCAAGTTTACCTGCCGGATCAACCAATAAACTGTTTTCATCTTCAAACGTATTGATAGGATAGCCTAAATTTATGGCTGGACCCCAATCACCATTTGCCTGGCGTTTACTCATAAAAAGATCGGTGCCTCCCATTCCCGGATGGCCATCACTTGCAAAATACAAGGTCATATTATCAGGATGAATAAAAACTGATTCTTCGTTACCGGCAGAGTTTACATTTGCATTTAATTTAACTGCGGGCTGAAATTTACCATTATCACCAATTACGCTCATGTAAATATCCACATCCTTATTCATTCCGCCTCTTCCTCTAAAGCCTTTAATAAAATATAAAGTTTTACCATCGCTACTAAAGCTCGGCTGTGTTTCCCAGTTAGCGCTGTTTATGGCTTCTCCGGCGTTTCTTGGGCGCGTCCATTTGCCGTTTATTTTTTGGGCATAAAAAATATCACAGCTGCCTGCACCTTTTCTATCCTGAGAACCATAATCGCCAAATTGATCGGCACAGGATGCGAAGAACATGATGTTACCATCAGAAGATAAGGTTGGTGCGCCTTCATTACCGGCACTATTAATATTGCTTATTGGTGTGGCAGACTGCCAAACGTTATTTACTTTACTGCTTGTATAAAAATCTTCGTTAAATTCACCAGGAAGATCTGTTCTTGGCAATGCACGTGTAAACATAAATTGTTTACCATCAGCTGTAATGGCCGGAAAATATTCTCCGTTCTCAGTATTAATTCCCTGACCTGCATTTACAGGATTAAATGGCTTTGGATTCTTAATGGCTATCTCGCCAAATTTTGCGTTGGCTAAAAACTGTTGCGCGCTTTCTTTGGTATTAGGATTGATCCGCTCAAACTTTAAAAACGTTTCCAGGTTTGTTTTTGCATCGCCATATTGCCCGGTTGCCAATTGCGATAAGGATAAAAAATAAAATGCGCTTGGAAAATATTTAGGATTGATCTCAATACCACGTTTAAAATAAGTTATTGCTTCGGGGTGTTTTCCTGTAACCTGGTATAAATTAGCAAGCCCTAATGCAGCTTCTACAAAGTTCTTATCTTCTTCTAATGCTTTTTTTAAAGCCTTTTCAGCTACATCATCTTTTTTTGCTTCGTATGCAGCCTTACCTTCTTCTAAATACTTGATGGCTTTTTTATTGGTACTTGTATATTGGCCAGGAGGCATTTGTTGTGCAAATGTAATTAAGAAAGAAAACACAAAACAAATAAAAAGTACTGTTTTTAAACGCATATTTTTAGATCTACTCATATAATACAAATTTTCTTATTAGTTACAGTCCAACCCAGGCTTTAAGCGTTTGTTTTTGTTTATCAGTTAATTGCTGCTTTAAGCTGATCTGGTTCTTACGAACCGTTTTTACTTTTTTAGCAGTAGCGGTTAATGTTTTTACTTTATACTTTTTACCTTTTTTTCTGTAGATCTCGATCGTTATTTTATCTCCTTCTTTTACTTTTTCGTAATACTCAGTAATAATTTCTTTTAAAGCATCTATTTTTAATTCAACACCATTTAATTTGCTTAATTCATCGCCTTTTTTAAATCCAAGTGCTTTACCAAACTCATCCATATCATTTGTACTTGCAATAAAAAGACGATTTGTTGTTTCATTAAAATTAAGGTCTGTACTTCCCAAAGAAAATTCGTAAGTCACCATTTCTTTAGAGAAATCAATTCCTATTTTATCCAAAACTTCTGGCATAGGTAGTGGCGTTGTACCTGAAACGTATTTTCTTAAGAACGCACCAATTTCAGGATAAGTGAATTTTTCTATATCATTAAAAAGATCTTCATCATTAAACGATTTGTTTTTTCCATATTTTGTTGCAAGGTCTTTCATTAAATTCTGCGTTCCATAATTACCATCGCTGTAATGACGCAATAAAATATCCAGGCACATACCAATTACCGCACCTTTTTCGTACACGTTAGAATATTGTCCATGAATTTTTTCTTCCAATACATGTTTACTCATGTATGTAAAGCTCATAGTATCATTATAACTCACAAGGCTGTTCTCATACTTTTGCATCATGGTACTGATCAGTTTATCAATATCGGTAATACCACCTTTGGTTTGGGCGTGATGCGCTGCATACTCTGTCATACCTTCGTATAACCAAAGATGTTCGCTCATTTTTGGGTTTGAAAAATCAAAATCGCCAATTTCTTTTGAATGAATATTTAAAGGCGTTACAATGTGAAAAAACTCATGCGCGGCTACATCCCTTATTTCCTGTTGTACTGAAAGACTGTCAAATTCCTGCAACACGTAGAAAGAAGAATACGAATGCTCTAATGCGCCGCTTGCTCCGGAAAGTGTTGCCCTGTCAATAAAATAAAATAAAAACGCGTATTTACTTACCGGTAATTCTCCACCCAAATAATCTTTTTGCGCGTTTAATAATTCCTGTAAAGTAGAGGCAATAAAACGTGATGTTATTTTTTTATTTGGTGAATAAGAAGCAACCAAAACTTTTGTATTACCTACTTGTATGGTGGCTGTATCGGGAATAAAATACATTATTGGTGAATCTACAAGATCATGGTAATCAAAAACAGAGATCACATCTTTTGTTTCTCCAATTTTTATATCCGATAAACCTGTAGCAGGATAAAAGCCTTTTGGTTTTTCGAATTCTAAAATAAAATTTTTGTTGAGCATGCCTTTAATAAAGCCAAACATGCTGTGTGTGTTCATTGCAAAATTCTTTCCTTCTTCAAAATTTGTTCCACCCGGTTCAAAAACAACTTTATTTTTTGTTTCAGGCAGATCTGTTTTATCCCAGGTATCATCCACATCGTAAGTTATTTTATCAATAGCCGTTGCCGGAGAGATCTTGTAAGTATTAATATCAGATTTTGTAACTTTTATAACTGTGCCGTTTTTGCCTGTAACTTTAAAATTAGAAATGAATCTTCCAAAGTTATATACCTCATAAGTACCGGGTACCATTGCAGGAAAAGAGAATTCGATCTCGTTTTGTGTAATAGTGGGAGGCGTTAGTTGTATGGATACTTTATCGTTAACAACTTTTGAAAGGTTGATAGAATAACGGTAGTTATCATCAGCCATTAAAAAATTACTTACCACAAATGCAACAAGAAGAATTAAATTTCTCATAAAATTATTTTAATATTAATTTAAAATTAGTCCAACGGTATTTAAACCAGAAAACAGCAAATGTTATAATTGCCAATACAATAAACAAAATAAATTCAGACTTCGGATCCTGTGTTTGAGTGAGAAAGATCGCATCTGTTCTTAGAGTGCCGTTTGGTGTAGTGACCAACAGGCAGGAAATAAAATTATTTGCCAGGTGAATACCAAGTGCTAATTCTAATCCTTCATCCAACAAAGTTATTAAGCCAAGAAAAAGGCCGAAAGTAGCATAATATGGCAACATTACCATCCAGCCAAATTCTCTTGCTTCGGGATTTTCCATGTGTAGAAAACCAAATAATAAAGATGTTAGAATTAAAGGGATTATTCCATTCTTAAAGATCAAAGCTAATCCCTGCATTAAATAACCACGAATAATGATCTCTTCTGCACTGGTTTGAATAGGCAATAATACAATACAAACAAGCAAGAGACCAAGAAAGCTTCCTGGTTTAAATTGCACGGTTAATTCGCCCGGAACTGTAAAATACGAAATAAGGGTTGCAACAATAATGAGTATTCCCCAAACTAAAAACGCAAAGAATAAACGCTTGTAACGCAATTTACTGTAAGCGGTAAGAATAGAAAGAAATGTTTTATGATGTATTCGTTTAACAACAATAAATAAACCAAGCAATGCAAAGCCAAACATACTGAATAACATGGCCAGTAAAATATTATTATTGATACCTATTTGTGCAGGATCAAATAACATTAAAGGATTGGATTGAAGCTCTGCCATTGAAACGCCATTGTTAAACGCGATGGTCATTAACGGAAACGTAATAAGAAGCTGACAGATAACATAACCCAAAAGTACTGCAGCTATGCCAAAAAAATACATCCACCAATAATTAAAACCATGCACTACCGCCGAGTTTAAAAAAAGGTTGTTAAATGGCAACTCTTTCTTCGGTATATCCTGTTCTATATTATCCATTAAATTTAAACAGACGGTTGAGATTTTTTAAATAAATTTGCTGCTGTTATATCGCATAAATATATCTAAAATTTAGAGAACCTAATAGTAACACTACCTAAAAAACATGAAATCTTCACACTTTTTAATACCCTCTTTTTTGTTGATCATATCATGCAATGAGACTAAAACAGAAAAAATAATTGCTACAGAAGCAGATCTGGGTGAAGCTTTATATTTTGATCCTATTCTTTCACGCGATAGTACCGTAAGCTGCGCCAGTTGTCATAAACGCGAGTTTGCTTTTGCAGATAACACCCCAGTAAGTGTTGGGATCTATCATCAAAAAGGCACGCGAAATACACCATCCTCTATGAATCAAAGTAACCGCAACGCTTATTTTTGGGATGGAAGGGCCGAAACGTTAGAAGAACAAGCGCTTGGCCCGATCGAAAACCCTGTAGAAATGGATCTGCCTATATCGCTTGCTATTCGCCGTTTAATCAGAAATGAAAAATATAAAAATGCGTTTGTGAGTATTTACAAACAACAGCCTTCTGCTAAGCTATTAGCACAAGCGCTTTCAGGTTTTGAAAAAACATTAGAGACCAATAACAGTCCTTTTGATAAATACATGGATGAGCGTGACACCACTCTTTTTTCTGAAAGTGCAAAACGCGGATTGGACTTATTTAATGGTAAAGCTAAATGTTTTGATTGCCATTTTGGTGTAGATTTTAGTGGGAATGATCATTATAAAAATATTGGTTTATATAATGGTAAAGAGTTAAATGATAAAGGCCGCTATGAAATAAGCAAAGACCCAAAAGACCTTGGTGCCTTTAAAACACCGGGCCTGCGTAACATTGCACAAACCGCACCTTACATGCATAATGGCATGTTTAAAACATTAACGCAGGTAATTGAGCATTACGACCAACCAGATAAATTTGTAAAAGGAGCTATTAACCTTGATACCAGCATGAGTAAACCTTTAAACCTTTCGCAAAAAGAAAAAGGCGACCTGGTAAATTTTATGATCAGCTTAAGCGATGAAAGGTTTAACAAAAAAAATAAATAATTGCTTTTTTAAGATCATTTAAAAAATATTGCCAGACTCATTAGTTAACTTTTCTACTTTCTCTATTAGCTTAATCTTTTATTTTTATCAAACAACTTTGTAAAGCACAGGCTTACTAGGGCTCGCATCATTTTCGAAAGGAGCGATCTGGAGATTTAAAATATAAGTACCGTCAAAAACTTCGTTAGGCACATAAATAAATTCGGTAATGGTTTTGTGTAATTGTGTATTGTTTGGATAATTCCAAAAAGTATGATGTGCTTCCAGCTTGCCTCCATCCTGCTCACGATCTATACTTGGCATATCAATTAATAAATGCAAAACACCCAATTCATTTAAAAACTCAATACCTTCTTTTAAAATGTAAGGCGGGTTAGTGTTACTGTAATTAATATGTAATTTATTTGTACCATTGCTTAAAGTTCGTATTATAACGGCTTCGGGCTTACCACTACCTTTTAAAAGAGTTTGTAAAGCTTTGCGTGTAATTACAAAATCACCGTTATCTAATTGCTCAGGCAAAATGGTAATAACCTCAGCAATGAACATAAAACGGTTTAAATTTTTATTGATAGTATAAAATTCTTTGCTGATGTGGCCCACACATTCGGTATGCGTGCCATTGCCATGCGGGTTAAAGGTAACGGTTCGGAAATTGACGCTACCGCCTTTATTTACATCCCCAACGCAATCGCCCATAACAACAGGTTCTAATTTCATTGGTTGCACATACCAGGCGCTGGCGCAATCCTGGCCGGTGTGTAAAGGAATAGAAATATCTATGGGTTTAAAAAAATCAACCCTGAATTCTTTTCCTAAATGAAATATTGTTGCTATCATGTTTATGTTTTAAGCCACTAATTGCACTAAGTTTCACTAATTTTAATTAGCAATTTTAAAATTATAATTTTCTGCCTGCGGCAGATTATAAAGAATTACACGAATTAATTAAACTGCTACAGCAGCTTTAATGTGTGGATGTGGATCGTAATTCTCTAATGTAAAATCTTCAAATTTAAAATCGAAAATAGACTTTACTTCCGGGTTTATTTTCATAGTTGGCAACGGTCTTAAGTCTCGCGATAATTGTAGTTTAGCCTGTTCAATATGATTTGAATATAAATGTGCATCACCCAAAGTATGGATAAAATCTCCTACTTTTAAGTTACAAACCTGTGCTACCATTATCGTTAATAAGGCATACGATGCAATGTTAAAAGGCACGCCTAAAAAAATATCGGCACTGCGTTGGTATAGCTGGCAGCTTAATTTGCCATCGGCTACATAAAACTGAAAGAAAGCATGACAGGGTGGTAATTTCATATTATTAATATCAGCAACATTCCATGCGCTTACAATTAATCTTCTTGAATCAGGGTTTTTTTTGATCATATCAATTACCTGTGTGATCTGATCAATGTGTCCACCATTTGGCGTTGGCCAGTTGCGCCATTGGTAACCATACACAGGGCCAAGG
>JACDED010000228.1 GCA_013816615.1 Bacteroidota bacterium | reverse complement strand
CAAAATTGGGCGATGGTGAATATACATTTCAATTAATAGCTTGTAACGGAGAAGGGCAGTGTAATATATTACCAGTTGAAATAAGCTTTAGTATTGATGAACCACTCTGGAAGAAATGGTGGTTTTATATAGGCTTATCAAGTTTACTTATGATAATTGTTAATTATGTGATCTATTTGCGCACGCGCAGGTTGAAAAAAACAGAGGTCTTATTGCGCGGAATGGTAGAGGAAAAAACACAATTGTTACAACAGGAAAAAGAGGAAGTAGAAAAAGTAAAAACACAATTAGAAGTAAAAAACAAAGATATAACAGATAGTATCAATTATGCAAAAAGGATCCAGGAAGCATTGTTGCCTTCAAAAAATATGATCCTGGATAAGCTCCCTGATACAATTATTTATTATAGGCCACGGGATATTGTAAGTGGCGATTTTTATTGGTTTGCAGAAACAGCTGATACGTATATTATTGCGGCTATTGATTGTACCGGTCATGGTATTCCGGGTGCATTTATGTCGTTGATAGGCTCTACTTTATTGAATGAGATCATTTATGATTATCAATTTACAGAGCCTGCAAAAATACTTTCTGAGCTTAACGAAAAGGTAATTAAAACACTCAACCAAAAAACAAATATAAACTCTTCTTACGATGGTATGGATATGTCGGTTTGTAGTATATCTAAAGATAAACGGACTTGCTTATTTGCAGGAGCTCACAGGCCATTATACTTAATAAATGAACACGGTTTACGGGAAATAAAAGGCAGTCCGCTTTCAATAGGTGGAGATCTAAAAGAGGGTAAGAAATTATTTCAGGAACATACCATATATTTAAATAAAGGTGATATGCTGTATATTTTTTCTGACGGATATTCCGACCAGTTTAATGAATTGGGAAAAAAATTCACAACCAAGCGATTGAAGGCGATGTTACTCGAAATCAATAATGAAAGTATTAAAACCCAATACCATGCAATAAAAGAAAAATTTGAAAGCTGGACGGGTAACGGTCACCAGATAGACGATGTACTTATAATAGGGATAAGGGTTTAACCTATTGATAATAAGACTGGTTTTTAACCTATTTTTAGAAGATTCTGTTTGTTTTCCTAAATTTTCATTAGGTTTTTATTGTTATCTTTAAAATCTAAATTTCATAAGTATGGCTCGTTTTTATAGCCACAAGCGAAATTCAAATAAAATAAATTTTAGATATGCAATATAAATCGGATACCGAAGCTTTACAGGATTTTGTTTTAAAGTATAACCAGTTAACCAAAGAAATTTCAAAAGTTATTGTTGGGCAAGAAGACACTGTTAAGAATGTTTTAATTTCTGTTTTCAGTAAAGGCCATTGTTTATTGGTTGGTGTGCCCGGCTTGGCAAAAACCTTATTGGTAAATACTATTTCGGATGCCCTGGGTTTAAGCTTTAACCGTATCCAGTTTACGCCCGATCTTATGCCAAGTGACATTATTGGTTCGGAGATATTAGATGAAGACCGTAATTTTAAATTCATTAAAGGCCCATTATTTGCAAATATTATTTTGGCCGATGAGATCAACCGTACACCACCAAAAACGCAGGCAGCTTTATTAGAAGCTATGCAGGAACGCCAGATCACTGCTGCGGGTAAAAAATATATTTTAGATACACCTTTCTTTGTATTGGCTACACAAAATCCGATAGAGCAGGAGGGAACTTACCCTTTGCCGGAAGCACAATTAGATCGTTTTATGTTTAATGTGTGGTTGGATTATCCAAAATTTGCGGAAGAGTTGCAGGTAGTAAAATTAACTACTGCAAATATCAAAGTAGAATTAAATAAAATATTAAATGCACAAGAGATCGTTTTCTTCCAGGATCTTATCAGGAAAATTCCTGTGGCAGATAACGTTATTGAGTATGCCGTAAAACTGGTAAACAAAACACGTTTAAACAGTGATTACACCGCTGAAGCAACGAAAAAATATTTACAATGGGGTGCAGGCCCGCGTGCATCACAATACTTAATTATTGGTGCCAAAGCACATGCTGCTATTAATGGTAAGTTTAGCCCCGATATTGAAGATGTAAAGGCAATTGCGATACCAATTTTACGCCACCGTATTGTTTTAAATTATAAAGCAGAAGCAGAAGGCGTTTCAGTAGAAGATATTATTAAACAGTTATTATAATGAGCGAAGATATTGTAAAAGAATTATTGGATGATGATGCGTTCGATCCTAAAAAATTATTTAACGAAGAAGAGTATAGCACTTTAATTATAAAGCGTGAAGGTTTCAACAAAAAAGAAAATAACACAGCTGATCTTTTAGAATCTTTATTAGAAAAAGAAATTACAAGACAGGAAAGTGAAGAGATCTTCTTAAAATTAAAGGAAACTAATTCTATCGAAATAATGGTTGATGCCATTAAAAAAGCACAACGTACCGAAGAAAAAACCATTTTAGCAGCAGCATGCTGGGAATCGTGCCTGGACTTTAGCAAATATTTTTTGTTTTTTACTGAATTAACCTGTAGCGATAATTTTTTATTATCAATGGAAGCTTTAACGGTAGTTGAATATATTGAAGGAACAATCGATGAATCAACACTTACAAAAGCGTTAGAGATTGCGCAGAATACAAAAAGTAAAAATAAAGAACTCATAGAGGATCTTATCACAAATATTAAATCAAGAATAGCTTAAAATTTTATGGCAAACACAAACTTAACAACATGGATAGAAGTAGATGCGAAATCTGATTTTTCTATCCACAATATTCCTTTTGGTATTTATTCCAATGATAAAGTAAAACACCATGTGTGCTCTGCTATTGGCGATTACGTTATAGATCTTTTTGAATTAGAAAGCCAGGATCTTTTAGATATTGACCGTTCGGTTTTTGACCAAAAATATTTAAATACTTTTATCGAATTAGGAAAACCTGTTACCAATAAAATAAGAACAAAGCTTATTGAGATCTTGTGCGATGAGAATTCTGTTTTAAGAACAGATAAAAAATTATTTGATTCTGTTTTCAAAAAACAAAGTGTTGTTAAAATGTTAATGCCTGTTCAGGTTGGTGATTACACTGATTTTTACAGCAGTATTGATCATGCAACAAATATTGGTACCATGATCCGCGATCCTAAAAATGCATTAATGCCAAACTGGAAACACTTACCTGTTGGTTATCAC
>JACDED010000227.1 GCA_013816615.1 Bacteroidota bacterium | reverse complement strand
GGTAACACCTGTGTTACGGATAACGAGGGTTATGTTTATCTCGCGGGAGTAAGCGGGGGCAGTACATCTACGGTAATTGCCAGTCCCGGAGCTCATCAAACAATTCCTTCCGGCCAAAATGATGCTTTTTTGGTGAAATTTTTTGGCTGCGAAGGTGAATTGAATGTTTCAAGTTCTTCAACTGGTGGATGTTTTGGCGTATCGCCTGCGAGTGCGAGTGTAAATGTTTCGGGAGGCATTGGTTATACATATACATGGGTACCAATCGGAGGAAATACAAACATAGCTTCTAACCTAACTACAGGAACCTATACCTGTTTTATAAATAACGTGTGCGCAACAGACACTTCGCAGATCTTTAACATTGTGCAACCCACGGCTTCTTTAACATCAATCGTTATTTCAACTAGTACTTTATTATGCGTGGGCGAAACAGCAACGCTTACACTTAATACTAACGGTGGCGTTTCTCCGTATTCTTATTTGTGGAGCGTGTCAGGTAATACTACATCCGGTATTGTTGTAAGCCCTACGATTACTACAACTTATACTATAACAACAACAGATATTAATAATTGTGTAAGCACTGCAACAACTATACAGAATGTAGATGCCTGTGTTGGTATAGAAGAAATTAACGACATTAAAAATGAAATGCTGATTTATCCGAATCCAAATAATGGACGATTTTATATTAGTGAATTTGAAAATAATATTGGAAAAGATGTTGAGATTTTTAATTGCTTAGGCCAATTAGTAAAAAGAGTGCAAATTGAAAGCACAGTGCAACAGATAAATTTCAACAACTATCCAGCTGGTTTTTATTTTGTCCAAATAAGTGATGGAGGAATTATTTTAAATGTATCTAAGTTTATCAAGGAGTAAATGACTTAACATTAATCTTTGATATTAGAATTAGTAAAAGATCGAAAGCGATATACAAAAGATAAATATTAATGAATATTCAAATGGCTTTTATTTTGTGAAAATAAAAGATGGAAATTTGATTTTAAGTATTTCTAAAATTATTAAAGGATAATTTTTCTTTGATAAAATTTTGATTAATAACAATAAGTTTTTAATACACTGCGACTTTTAGCGAAATTGAAAATATTTAAACACATAGGCAGGATTGAATTTGATTTCAATCTAATATCCGTTTGTGATAACTAATCTTTTCGCAAAGGTTCATTAGTCGTTACTCGATTGAATTCTTGCTGCTGCTTTTAAGATCTCTCTGTGATTTTAGAAATTCGGTATGCCCCTATGTCAAGAATTATTGCTCCTAGTAATTTAATAAGACTATGTTTTAATAAGGTTTTATTTTCCATATCATTCGTTTTAATTTAATATAATGCAGAAATGAATTTTAGTACAACCTTATAATTTTATGTATCCTTTTATAACTTGTTGATTATATTAATTAAACGGTTTTGTAGCCAGCATAAACCAAAAGGAAGAAGAGAAAACCGGAATTCTCTTTTTCCTTTTAATCCTAAAATTCAATTTTATGGAGAATCTACTTGCAATTAAAGCTTCAGATTTGACCGAATTATTTAGTCAACTTTCTGAAATACGTAAAGAAATAAAGTTATTAAAAGAAAACGAAGAAGAGATAAAAGCTTATACTATTCAGAAAACAGCTGATTTTTTAAATGTTCATCACTGTACAGTCAGAAAATTAATAATTAAAGGAAAATTATTCGCCAAATTTATTGAAGGTAGTTCGGGAAAAACAATTATCCCTTATTGGTCAATCAAGAAGTACTTAAATTCAAAAGAAAATTCTAATCAATAATACAGGGATTAAAACGGCATTTCTTTTACGGAAAAAACATACCTAAGAAGTAAACCATTTAAAAACAGGTGAAAAAAGCCATCAATTGACGGCTTTTTTATTTAACTAAGGTTTAGCCTAACTAGTTTTAACATGTCTCGATACAATAGACTTCGACATTTTACATCTTCGCCTGACATACTACATAAAAACAGACCCTACCTGTTCCCTTAAATTATAACGGTTGCTCATTACTTCGCCGTAAGCCCCGGCGCTGCGTATGGCAACTAAATTGCCACGTTCGGTCAATGGCATTTCTACAGCTTTGCCGAAACAATCGCTGCTTTCACAAATTGGGCCAACCACATCGTATTTAGTTATATTAGGCATTCCGGTTTTTGAGATGTTCTCTATTTTGTGATAAGCCTGGTAAAGGGCAGGGCGAATTAATTCAGTCATACCCGCATCTAAAATGGCAAAATTGGTGTTGATACCATTTTTTATATAAAGTACGCGCGAGATAAGATTGCCACATTGAGCAACAACAGATCTTCCTAATTCAAAATGTATTTGCTGTATTGGATTTAATTCAAGGAATTGTTTAAAGATACCAAAGTAACTTTCAAAATTAACAATAGCGTTCGCATCCGGCTGGTGATAATCGATCCCAAGACCTCCACCCAAATTTATGTGTGGTAATAAATATCCCTTTTGAATGAACCATTTATTTATTTCGTTGGCGCGTAAACATAAATTCTTAAAAGGATTAAGATCGTTTATTTGCGAGCCAATATGAAAATGAAGTCCTGTAAAATTAAGGTTATCAAGGGTTTTTAAAACATCAAGCACTGCGTCAAACTCGTAAGGGTTAATACCAAACTTATTTTCTTCAAGACCGGTAGTAATGTATTTGTGCGTGTAGGCATCTACATTTGGGTTGATGCGAAGCGCAATGTTTGCTTTTTTGTTTTTATTTTTTGCAAGCTGATCTATCACTTTTAATTCGTGAACGCTTTCTACATTAAAACAAAAAATAGAATGATCTAGTGCGAAATTTATTTCTTTATCGCTTTTGCCAACACCGGCAAATGCAATATCGGTATTTTTAAAATTGCATTCCAGTGCGCGTTTTACTTCATTACCACTTACGCAGTCGGCTCCAAGGCCTGCACTTTTTATTATTTCTAAAAGAGTAGGGTGGGCGTTGGCTTTTAACGCGTAATGAATGTGATAATTTGGTTGTGCGGTACGTTTAATTTCGCTTAAAGTTTGTTTTAACAGATCAAGGTTATAAAAGTAAAAAGGCGTTTCTATCCCTGAAAAATGATCGATGTGTTTTTTAGTAAACATAATTTTTCTTAGTTATAGTTAAACAATCCTTTATTTAATGCCTGTAAAGCGGCGTTCTTTAAATTTCCATTCACTAAAAC
>JACDED010000019.1 GCA_013816615.1 Bacteroidota bacterium | reverse complement strand
AACACGCACAAGCCATGTGGGATGGCATTTTTAAAGCAGGTGAAGAATTTGGCATTAAACCAATTGGTTTAGGTGCCCGCGATACTTTGCGTTTAGAAATGGGTTTCTGTTTATACGGAAATGATATCGACGATACAACCTCGCCGATTGAAGCAGGTTTAGGCTGGATAACAAAATTTAACAAAGACTTCACTAACAAAGTAAATATCGAACAACACAAACTACAAGGCGTTACAAAAAAACTGGTTGGCTTTGAAATGATCGATCGGGGTATACCTCGTCACGATTACCCAATTGCTGATGCAAGTGGTGCCATTATTGGAAAGGTTACTTCGGGCACGCAGTCACCAACTCTAAATAAAGCTATTGGTTTAGGCTATGTTAAAACCGAATTTTCAAAAGCGGATAGCGAAATTTTTATCATAATTCGCGACAAAGCTATTAAAGCTAAAGTGTGTAAAATCCCATTTCTCAAAAAGTAAAATTTTTTCTACATTTTGGTGAAACTTTTTATGTTTTGCCACGTAAAAATTAACGAACTAAACACAGAAAAAGCAGCAATGATGGGATTTAGCGTTTAAATTATGTTTTTTAACCGTTTATCGAACATTTTCTGTTTTTAATCTAAAAAGTATTGAATTAACCAGAATTATTAATAAATTTGATATACACATGAAAAAATTTATACTCATTTTAATTTTTATTTCTTCTATCGGAGTTGCCCAGTCACAATCTTGGGAAGTTAATCCAGCCAATGGCAAGGACACGATAAATAAAATTGATATAGAAGGAAAAAAACAAGGAAAATGGATATTATTTGGTAAACACAAACCGGGAACTTGTTATGCACCTGAAGCTAAAGTAGAGGAAGGGAAATATCAGGATAACAGAAAAGCAGGTATTTGGGTTGAGTTCTTTTGCAATGGCAACATGCGCAATAAATTAACTTTCACAAACGGTCGTCCTGATGGTTACGCTATTATGTATCATGAAAATGGTAAGATCAGCGAAGAAGGAAACTGGAAAAATAACCGCTGGGTTGGTAGCTATAAATTATATTACGATAACGGACAAGTACAACACGAATTCGTTTTTAACCCAAGCGGAAAACGCGACGGCGCGCAAAAATATTTTTACGATAATGGTCAGTTAGCTATTGAAGGTAACTTCGCTAATGGTAAAGAAAGTGGATTGATTAAAGAATACTACGAAACAGGAGACCCAAAAGCAGAAAAGAATTTTGCTGATGGAAATGTGGATGTAGCTTCTATTAAAGAATTCGAACCAAAAAAACCTTTAATTGCAAAATCTGATGTGCCGGCAGATAACGCTCCAAAAGTTACTGTTAAGCCGGATGAAAAACCAAACGAGGCAGTTAAAAAAGGCGCTGGTCCGATGGTTTTAAACGGTCAACAAACTTTGTATAATAAGAATAAGCAAATAACAAAAGACGGTACGTTTAAAGACAATCGTTTTATGGATGGTAAAGCTTATATCTACGATGATAACGGAATTTTAACGCGAATAGCTGTTTATAAAGGCGGCATTTACGTAGGTGACACGCAGGTGGAGAACTAAAAAAATTGAAGGCGCTTTTACAGCGCCTTTTTTATTTCCATTCTTTTAGTGAATTAATTAATACCCAACTAAGAAATTAATCTTATTTTTGCACTGTTATTAAAAACCGGGGGATTAGCTCATTTGGCTAGAGCGCTTCGCTGGCAGTGAAGAGGTGATCGGTTCGAATCCGATATTCTCCACCATAATTTTATCAAAAAGCCCAATTAATATTTGGGCTTTTTATTTTATAAACTACTATGAGCTTTACAAAAATACTTTCACTTTTTAAAATAGATGCATTAAATAAAATGCAACTTCAAACCATTGAAGCCATTGCAAAGCCGCAGGATGTTGTTTTAATTTCGCCAACAGGCTCAGGCAAAACATTAGCATTTCTTTTACCGCTTTTAGAAATTTTTGAAAAAGAAAAAGAAGGTGTACAGGTTTTAATTTTAGTGCCTACTCGTGAATTAGCTTTACAAATTGAACAGGTGTTTAAACAAATGAGCACAGGTTTTAAAGTAAATACCTGCTATGGCGGACACGATGTGAAAACAGAAAAAAATAATTTACAACAAGCGCCTGCTTTGTTAATTGGAACTCCCGGAAGAATTGCACATCACCTCAGAAAACAAAATCTAACCACAAAAGATGTGCATACATTGATCTTGGATGAGTTTGATAAATCGTTGGAAGCAGGTTTTCATGAAGAGATGTCGTTTATTATTAAAAGCAGCGCGAGAATAAAAAAACGCATTTTAACTTCTGCAACACAGCTTGAAGAAATCCCTTCGTTTGTTGGATTAAAAAAACATGAAGAATTAAATTACACTGAGAATAAACAAGAAGTAAAAGAAGCCCTAAAAATAAAATCTGTAAGGGTTGTTGGTGATGATAAGTTGGAAGCATTGATGTTATTGATAAGCAAGATAGGTAACAGATCAACAATGGTGTTTTGTAATCACCGCGATGCAGTGAATCGTATTAGCGAACAATTAGAGCATTACAAAGTAGAGCACGGTTTTTATCACGGTGGATTAGAGCAACAAGAACGTGAAAGAACATTAATTAAATTACGCAATGGCAGCACTAATTTATTGATCACAACAGATCTTGCAGCACGCGGATTAGATATTCCTGAAATTGAAGCGGTGATCCATTATCAAATGCCAACTACTGAGGATGCAATGATCCATCGCAATGGACGAACAGCAAGGATGAATGCAAAAGGTGCGGTTTATTTTTTGTTGGATGTTGACGATCATTTACCTCCGTTTTTAGAGATAGAACCCGAAGAAGAAACCTTGCCTTCAAAATTTGTTGCACCAAAACCCGGACAATGGAAAACACTTTACATTGGTGCTGGCAAAAAAGAAAAAGTAAATAAAATAGATGTTGTAGGTTTGCTATTGCAAAAAGGCAATTTACAAAAAGATGATGTTGGTAAGATAGAAGTGCTGGACCATATGGCTTATGTGGCCATCAAAGCAGACAAGATCGTGAATACAATAAAATTGATCCGTGAAGAAAAAATAAAGAATAAAAAAGTAAAGATCCAGTTATCTACATAAAAAAACCCGGTGTAATTTTTACACCGGGTTTTGTTTTTAGAAATTTATATTAAGCACCGCAGTTAATTACCGAAGTACCGGTGATATTTACTTTACGGATCTTAGCTACGGTAATAGAACCCATGATCGTTCCGCCGCCATTATCGTTACCTACAATAAATCTGTTACCTGAAGATATTGTTACATTACCTTTAACATTGCCTTTGTTTACAATTTTTAAAGTACAACCATTATTAAAAGTTACGTTACCTTTTACCATTCCGCCTTTTCTAATAACACAATTACCTTGCTCATTAGCGATTACTTCTCCTTCAACCGCGCCGGTATCTTCAATTATTAAAATAGCATTATTAATAGTAACATTTCCTTTAACCATTCCACCTTTTTTTATTTTTAAGGTTTCACCCGTATTTATAGTTAATGGGCCCTCAACAACTGTGGTGATTTCCCGTTCAGTTGGTATATAAGCTTTTAGATCAGTAGCAACAGGGTTTTCAGCAGAATAATCAATAGTATAAGTACAAGGATCACCTACTTTAAGGCCGGTACTTGGAAAATTCTTATCTTCATAAGGATAAACCTGTTCTGATTCATCTTCTTTAATTGTTCCCTTAGCGGGAGTAACAGGGTCAATCGACTCTACTTTACCTAATGCCATAAAAAATGTTTTTTAATTTGTTTATACTATAACAAGTATAATAATTATAATCACAAATAAAAAATATTTGTATATATTTATAGAGCAAGCCAAGCTATGCGTAAAATTGTATTAACAATAATATTCACTTTCTCTTTTACTGCAGCATTTACTCAAAATGTTGATTCTCTATTAAAAGTTATTACTAAAGCCACAAGCGATTCTGGTAAACTAACAATTTTCATAAATCAGATAATTGTCCCATTTAAAGATGCAGGAGATTTTGAAAAAGCAATTGAATACTATAATACGGCGAAAGAGTTTTGTAAAACGGATAAAAAACTCCAGATCAATTTAGCATTGCAATATGTAAATATTCTAATGGCTCAAGAAAAATATATTATTGCAATTGATTCTGTGAATAAATTAATGGTGCGATCAATTAAATCAAAAGATCTAAATGGTCAGGCTCTTTGTTTAAGAACTAAAGCACTTATTCAGTTAAATTCAGGAGAATACGAAAAAGCCGCGCAAATGTATTATGATGCTTTGAAGATATGGCAGCAAACAGAAGTAATGCTTAACATTGCTTTAGGGTATAGTGATCTGGCAGCAATAAATTATTATTTAGGACATTATGATAAAGCTGCAATGTATTGGCAAAAAAGCGTTGAGATCTATGAATTAAATAATATCAAACCTGAATTAGCAAGTAACCTTGGAAATTTAGGCTTAGCATATATTGAATTAGCAAATTACTATAAAGCAGAAGTTGCAATTAAGAGATCTATTGAAATAAACGAAGAATTAGATAAGCCTATAGCTTTGGCAAACACATACACTAACTATTCAAAATTAGAGTACCATAAAAACAATATTTTAAAAGCCATTGAATATAACAATCTGGCAATCGATTATTTCAAAAAAATAAATGATGTTAATCATTTAAGCAATGGATATTCTAACGGTGCTGAGTTAGCCAGAAGCATAAAAAAATATGATGAAGCGCTTTCATACATCAATAAAGCATTTGAGTATGAGAGTCAAAGGGAAAATAAAAATAATTTAGGAAGTTTATATCTAAACCGCGCCGCTATTTTTTACGATATTGGTAAAACAAAAGAAGCATATGATGATCTTCAGCGGCATATTGCTATAAAAGATTCATTGGTTAATTTGGATAATCAAAAAGCTATTAGCGAACTCGAGAAAAAGTATGAGCTTAACGAAAAAGAAAAAGAAAATCAATTGTTAAATGAAAAACTAAAAGTAAACGAAGTAGAAAGCAGTCGCCAGCAAATAACTATTTTTTTAATTGGTATTATTTTATTGATCGTTGCTATAGTTGCTTTTGTATTGATCCGTCAAAACCGTCAAAAAAATAAAATAAATTTAGAGCTGGGCGAGAAGAACAATATTATTGAAGAAAAGAACAAACTCGTAGAAGCACAACACAAAGATATTACCGATAGTATCAAATATGCCGAACGTATTCAACAGGCTATTTTGCCTCCGGATAAATTAATGCAAGCTACTTTACCAAATACTTTTGTTTATTTTAAACCAAAAGATATTCTTAGCGGCGATTTTTATTGGATGGAGGAAACAGCATCACATATTTTTCTTGCTGTTGCCGATTGTACAGGCCACGGTGTGCCGGGCGCATTAATTTCTATAATCAATTACAATCTTTTAAATAAAGCCGTACTCGAAAAAAACCTTAACGATCCGGCAGAAATATTAAACGCAGTAAATGGTTGGTTAACACAAACCCTTCATCAAAGCTATAATGAAGATGCAGTGAAGGATGGCATGGATGTTACTCTTCTATCCATCAATAAAAAATCAAAAGAAATACTTTTTGCAGGTGCTATGAACTCTATTTATGTTGTATCTGATAAAATTTTAGGTGAATACAATGGTAACAAATTTCCGGTAGGTGCCTTTATTGAAGATAAGCCGCAAAACTTCACTTCTCAAAAAGTTGCCTTAAAAACAAACGATATTATTTATCTTTTTACAGATGGTTTTCCCGACCAGTTTGGTGGACCCAATGGTAAAAAACTTAAATATAAATTGCTTAAAGAGATCCTCAGAGAGGTTTCATCTTTGCCCTTAACAGAGCAAAAAAGTAAGATCAGCCAGTCGTTTACCGATTGGCAAGGCGATTATGAGCAGGTAGACGATGTTTGCTTAATAGGAATAAGAGTATAAAAGCAAACGAGTCAGTTTACCCTGAGCATTTCCACTTCGCTCAATATAAACTCTGTCCAAGGGATGTTTGCCTAATAGGAATAAGAGTTTAACCGCCAAAAAGCCCTTTTTTCAAGCCATTTCAGCCTTTTCGTTATGAACAAATGTTAAAAAAATTTGGCACAAAATGCTGTAATTTTTCAGTAAATTTAATGCTTCTAAAACTTACTTATGACTACTGATAAATTCGCTTCCCGCCATAACGGGCCCCGCAAAAATGAGATCAATGAAATGTTGGCAAAAATTGGTGTTTCATCTGTTGATGAATTGATCAGCCAAACAGTGCCTGCAAACATTCGTTTAAAACAACCTTTGCGCATAGCACCTGCTATGAGCGAGTTTCAATACACCAAGCACTTAAAGGCTTTAGGTAAAAAAAATAAAGTATTTCGTTCTTATATTGGTTTGGGATATTATAATAATATTTTACCTGCTGTTATTCAACGTAATGTTTTAGAAAATCCAGGCTGGTACACCGCCTACACGCCTTACCAGGCTGAGATCGCGCAAGGTCGTTTGGAAGCGATCTTAAATTTCCAAACCATGGTAATGGATCTAACCGGTATGCCAATTGCAAACGCATCTTTATTAGATGAAGCTACCGCGGCTGCCGAAGCATTGTTTATGTTTTACAGTAACCGTAGTAAAGACAAAGTAAAAAACAACTCCAATAAATTTTTTGTAAGCAATACTTGTTTTCCTCAAACTATTGATGTGGTGAAGACCCGCGCTGTACCTTATGGTATTGAGTTGGTTATTGCCGATGCAAATACTACAAAATTAGATGATTCATTTTTCGGAGCATTAATTCAGTATCCTGATATTAATGGTGAAGTAAACGATTATAAAACATTTGCTGCAAGCGCAAAAGCGTTAGATATTCAACTCGCTGTTGCAACCGATCTTTTAGCTTTAGCTTTATTAACACCCCCGGGCGAATGGGGCGCAGACTGTGTAGTTGGTAACTCACAACGTTTTGGCGTGCCATTAGGTTATGGCGGACCACACGCTGCATTTTTTACCTGCCGCGAAGACTACAAACGTTTAATTCCCGGCCGTATTATTGGTGTATCTATTGATGCTGAAGGTAATCAGGCTTTACGTATGGCTTTACAAACGCGCGAGCAACATATTAAACGCGATAAAGCAACTTCAAATATTTGTACAGCACAAGCATTATTAGCTATCATGGCAAGTATGTATGCTGTGTATCATGGCCAAAATGGTATTAAAGCAATTGCAGAAGGTGTGCACAGCGCAACCGCTTTTGTTGCTTCAGAATTAAAAACTTTAGGTTACGAAATAAAAACAAAATTATTTTTTGACACTATTGTTGTAGCAGCAGATTCTAAAAAAGTTCGTGCATTAGCTGAGAAAAAAGAAATTAATTTTCGTTACATAGATGATAAACATGTTGGTATTTCTATTGATCAAACAGTAGAAGAAAATGATGTAACAGATATTCTTTCAATTTTTGCAGAAGCAACCGGTAAATCGTATAAAGACAAAGGTTGCGATCCTCAAAATTTAATTACAGGAACTTTTGCAAATAGAACCTCTTCTTACTTAACACATCCTGTTTTTAATTCGTATCATAGCGAAAGCGAAATGATGCGTTACATTAAACGTTTAGAGAATAAAGATCTTTCGTTGGTTCATTCAATGATCTCTTTAGGATCTTGTACAATGAAATTAAATGCAGCTTCAGAATTATTACCAATAACATGGCCTGAATTTGCAAGTATACATCCATTTGTTCCTGTTGATCAGGCCCAGGGTTATGCTGAACTAATCGAACAATTAAATAAAGATCTTTCTGAAATTACAGGTTTTGCACGCATGAGCTTTCAGCCAAACTCTGGCGCGCAAGGCGAGTATGCTGGCTTAATGGTTATCCGTGCATATCATATTGCTAACGGACATCCAAACCGTAACGTAGCATTAATTCCATCTTCAGCTCACGGTACAAATCCTGCAAGTGCGGCAATGGCTGGTATGAAGATCATCATAACAAAATGCGATGACAAAGGAAATATTGACATTGCAGATCTAAAAGAAAAAGCAGAACAGCATAAAGATAATTTATCTTGTTTAATGGTTACGTATCCTTCTACTCATGGGGTTTACGAAGAATCGATCATGGACATTACAAAATTAATTCACGATAATGGTGGATTGGTTTATATGGATGGGGCTAACATGAACGCACAGGTTGGTTTAACTTCTCCCGGAAATATTGGCGCAGATGTTTGTCACTTGAACTTACATAAAACATTTGCTATTCCGCATGGGGGTGGTGGCCCCGGCATGGGACCAATTGGTGTGGTTGAAAAATTAGTACCGTTCTTGCCTTCACATACTATAATAAATACGAGTGGTGATAAAGGTATTACAGCTGTTTCTGCAGCGCCTTACGGTAGCGCATTAATCTTATTGATCTCTTACGGCTACATAAAAATGTTAGGTAACGAAGGTGTTAAAGAAGCTACTGAAATGGCGATCTTAAACGCTAACTACATTAAAGAATGTTTAAAAGGGCATTACAAGATTTTATATACCGGAAAAAATGGGCGTTGTGCACACGAGATGATCCTGGATTGCAACGAATTTAAAATGGCAAGCGGTGTTGAGGTTGCTGATATGGCAAAACGTTTGATGGATTATGGCTTTCATGCACCAACAGTAGCTTTTCCGGTTGTTAATACATTAATGGTAGAGCCAACTGAATCAGAAGGCAAAGCAGAGTTAGATCGTTTTTGCGAAGCGATGATCTCTATCAGAAAAGAAATTAAAGAGATTGAAGAAGGAAAATACGACAAGGCCGATAACGTTATTAAAAATGCACCGCACACATGTAAATTAGTTGTAAGTGATGATTGGAAAAAATCTTACACGCGTCAAAAAGCAGCCTTCCCTTTAAATTGGGTACGCGATAATAAATTCTGGCCAAGTGTTGCCAGGGTTGATAATGCTTATGGCGATAGAAACCTGGTTTGTTCTTGTGCGCCAATTGAAGCTTACATGGAAGAATCTGTAGATGCATAATCGAGAAGAATTAACAATTAAAAAACCCTTGTCAAACAACAAGGGTTTTTTTGTTATATTTAAGTTGCAAAATACCCACTTTAAATTGCAAAATAAAAAGAATGAGGTTTAAGAATTTTTTAATAATTATTTTTTTAATACCTGTTTTTTGCAGACCTTTTTTTGCACAAGAAAGAAAACTCGACAGTCTTATTAAAAAGCTTTCTAATCACAAAGAGGATACGATGGCAACCAAGCTTTGCTATAGTATATGCAATATTTATAATAACAGAGGCATGATAGATTCTGCGGCGCCTTATATTTATAAAGGTTATGCCATCTCTAAGAAATTAAAATATGTAAGGGGAATAGCCATTGCCAGTAATTATCTGGGCCAGCTTTATAATCATCGTGGTGTATTGGATTCTGCAGTTTTTTATTTTACGCAGTCCATGACGTGTTACGAGCAGTTAAAGGATTCATCCCGCATGTCAGGCATGCTTAATAATCTTGGCGTAGTTTATAAAGGACATGGTAATATTTCTAAAGCAATGGATTATTATTTCAAAGCACTTAAAATCAAAGAACAATTACGCGATACTGGCGGGATAGCAAGTGCTTATACAAACATTGGCCATTTATTTAGCGAAGCAGGCGATACTGCCAATACCATTAAGTATCACAGGTTAGCTTTAGCGCTTCGCAAAGAAATAAAAGATATTGAAGGCGTTAGCAATTCTTACATGGCTATTGGCTTATATTATCAGAATATTGAGCAGCTCGATCTTGCTTTAAAATATTTACAGGATGGATTAAAAATGGCGCAGGAGCTAGGTGATGAAGAATCTACTGCTATTGGTTTTTTTAATATTGCTAATGTTTATTATAAGCAAAAGAAACTCGAAAAAGCAAAAGCACTTTATGAGCAGGCGCTTGTTTTAGCAAAAAAAGGTAATAATTATGAAGGTATAGCTAATTGTTTGGCCATACTTGGCGATATGCGTCTCGAAAAGAAGGAATATCTTCAAGCTATTGAACTATATAATGAAGCCTATGAAAAAGCAACAGTTATTGATAATAAAGAATTAATTAATGGTGTTGCACATAAATTAAGCCTGGCGTATGAAGCTACGGGCGATTTCAAAAAAGCATATGCTTTTCAAAAAATCTGGATCTTATTTAAGGACAGTGTATTTAATCAGGAGAATACGCGCAAGCTTACTAGCGAAACTTTAAAATATGAGCACGAAAAAGAAAAGCTTCTTATTCAAAAAGAACAGGAAAGGAAAGAAGCTATAGCTAAAGCAGAAGTGTTTAAGAAAGATCTTATCTTATTTGCATCTATACTTTTTTTAGTAGTAGTTTCTGTTTTCTCATTTATTATTTTTAAACGTTTAAGAGAAAATAAAAAACAAAAAGATATAATCGAACAACAGCGCAATGAAATGATAGATTCTATTAATTATGCCAAACGTATACAATTTGCTTTATTGGCACATACTGATCTTTTACAGAATAATTTGCCTCAGCATTTTGTATTTTTTAAACCAAAAGATATTGTGAGTGGAGATTTTTACTGGGCTACAAAAAAAGACGATCATTTTTATCTTGCTGTTTGCGATAGTACCGGTCATGGTGTGCCAGGTGCCTTTATGAGTTTATTAAATATTAGTTTTTTGAATGAGGCCATTAACGAAAAAAGTATTTTAGCACCAAACCAGGTATTGAATCACGTACGTAAACGTTTGTTGGAAAATATGGATGGCGGCCGTGATGGAATGGATGCGGCAATTATGAAGATCTCTTTAAAAGAACCTAATAAAATTGAATACGCTGCTGCTAATAACGCACCGATATTAATTCGTAATGGGGTAGTAATAGAATTATCAAAAGATAAAATGCCGGTTGGTAAAGGAGAAACAAATGATGATTTTGTTCTTCACAAAACCGAATTACAAAAAGGAGATAGCTTTTATTTATATACCGATGGCTTTGCTGATCAGTTTGGCGGACCTAAAGGAAAGAAGTTTAAATATAAGCAGCTTAATCAATTGTTGCTCGACAACTGTAATGCACCAATGGCAAAACAAAAAGAAGTTTTAGATCGTACCATCGAAAAATGGAGAGGAAATTTAGAGCAGGTGGACGATGTTTGCGTAATTGGAATAAAAATATAAAAACGCAAACGAGTCAGTTTATCCTGAGCATTCAACAAGCTCAATATAAATTTTGCCGAAGGAATGTTTGCGTAATTGGAATAAAAATATAATGAGAAAAATTATAATACTAATACTAATTTTTAGTTCATGCCTTTATTTTTCTCAAAGAAAAATACTTGACAGCATAAAAATTCAAGTGCAAGCACATAGTAACCCGGATACCGCGCGCGCATTTTATTTAAATGAGTTGGCCTGGCAATACCTCGACTTTTCATTAGACAGTTCAGAACTTTATTATAAAGAAGGATTAGGCTTATCAGAAAAATTAAATTACATAAGCGGAATTATCTCTGCAAAAAACGTAAAGGGCTTGATGTTGAGAATGTCTAATAATCCTGACGAGGCAATTAAGGTTGGAGAAGAGGTAATTCAGTTAAGGCAAACGTATGGACCTGCTTCAAAGCTTACAGGAGCATATACTAACCTGGGCTCTGTTTATATTGTAAAAGGTGATTATGCAAGGGCTTTAAAATATTTAAACAAAGGCTTAGAAAACGCACAAAAATGGAATCAGGTTGAAAATCAGATCTTAATATTAAGTAACATTGGTATTGTATACAATTACTCCGAGCTAAACGATCTTGCACTTGAAACTTTTCAAAAAGCCGTTGTGATCAACAAGCAACTGAGCGGAGATGTGCAAATAGTGCAACAGGCACAGCTTTATACCAACATTGCTGCTATATATGATAAAAGAGGTCTTTACAATGAAGCATATAAGTATTTTAAATATTCATATGACGTTTATAAAAAAGAAGAAGATACACGTGACTTAAGCATTGTAGTTTTTAACCTTACAAGTACTACCCGTAACAATAAAGATCTAAAAGGGTGCGAATTTTTTCTGAAAGAAATGGAAAAAATAAGTAAAGTGCTAAACCAAACCGAATACACCGCAAGTTATTATTCAACCCTGGCAAATTATCTTTTATTCACCGGCAAATACAACGAGGCAATAACTAAAATAAATAACGGCCTGGAACTTGTTGATACAATTAACAGTGTGCAATTATATGGTGTTTTATTAGGGATTAAATCTGATTATTATAAATACACAAAGGATTATAAGAAAGCGTTGGAGTATACCGATAGATCGTTGGCCGTTATAAAAAAACAAGCAATAAATCTGAAATAGCCACATTGTATATGGCAAAATCTCAAATTTATAAAGCCTTAAATGATCATAAAACAGCATTGGTTTTTTTCGAAAAAAGTGTGCTGCTGCACGATTCTATTAACAATGAAAAGTTTGACACCCGCATGGTGACTTTAAATTCATTTAATCAATTAGATAAAAAAGAAAGAGAGCTGGCCTTATTAAATAGCGAGAACGAAAAAGTATCTATCGAAAATAAACGCCAAACAATTTTATTGATTGCAGGTAGTATTGTTGGTGTTTTGGTATTTGTATTGCTTATTTTTAGTTTGCGGGCTTATAGAATTAAACAAAAAGATAACCTTTTATTAAACGAGCAAAAGAAAGAGATAAAGCATCAAAAAGATATAGTTGACGAAAAACAAAAAGAGATAGTTGATTCTATAAATTACGCCCAGCAAATTCAAAAAACATTAATTGCTAATCACGAAATGGTTAATCAAA
The DNA here is from genome assembly GCA_013816615.1 of Bacteroidota bacterium. GTDB lineage: Bacteria > Bacteroidota > Bacteroidia > B-17B0 > Aurantibacillaceae > Aurantibacillus. The sequence goes on along the minus strand of JACDED010000019.1, from coordinate 34,363 downwards.
CCATTCCTGATAGCTTTGTGTTTTTTAAACCCAAAGATATTGTGAGCGGCGATTTTTACTGGGCTACAAAAAAAGGCAATCGTTTTTATCTCGCTGTTTGCGATAGCACCGGTCATGGTGTACCAGGCGCTTTTATGAGCTTGTTAAATATTAGTTTTTTGAACGAAGCTATTAAAGAAAAAGAGCTTACTAAGCCTAACCAAGTTTTTGATCATGTACGTAAGCGCTTAATTGAAACTATTTCGCAAAATGGCAGACGTGATGGAATGGATGGAATTTTGATCTGTATAGAAGAAGGTAGCAATAAAATTACGTATGCTGCCGCAAATAACAAACCTGTTTTAATTGCAGATAATAAGCTGGTAGAATTAAGTTGTGATAAAATGCCGGTTGGCATTGGTGAAAAAATACAAGCGTTTACCGAGTTTTCTTTTGAAGGTAAAAAAGGTGATATGGTATATTTATATACAGATGGTTTACCGGATCAATTTGGTGGACCAAAAGGTAAAAAATTCAAATACAAACAGCTTGAAGAAGTATTGTTGGAGAATAATACAATGGATGTTTATAAACAGGAAGTTATATTAAAGAAAAAATTTGAAAGCTGGATGGGTGCACTTGAGCAGGTAGATGATGTTTGTGTTTTAGGTTATATACAAAAGAATCGGTTTACCCGGGCGCTGAAGTCATGTTGAATTTGGAAAAAGAAGATAACATTGGTTATGGCTAATCAATATTTTAAAATGCTAATCTATTTGTTTTTTTGTACGTTTTTAAAAGGATCTAAAAAACAAAAGGTCTTAATTTTCCCCATATTTATTAGTGCTTCCACAAGATTTAACAAAAAAATAACTTCTTCTTGTAGTATCTTTGTGCGTGCGATTTAAAAGATTTATCGGTATTGTTTTAGTAGTATTTACTCTGGTTTTTTTAACCGGATGCTTTATGCTCAATAAATATATTTATACAGATAAAGAATTAGAAGAACATTACGCGCGCAAAAAAATGAAACCCTGTTATAAGGATGTTTCATTCCTCAATAAAAAAATGCATTACGTGGTGATGTGTAATAACGATTCATTGCCTTTGCTTATACTTATTCACGGCGCTCCGGGAGCATGGTATGGCTATATGAATTTAATGGATGATACTTTATTGCAACAAAACTATAAGATCATAGCAATTGATCGTTTGGGTTATGGCAAATCAAATTACGGTGACGCTGAAACATCTACACAAATACAGGCTCTAGCCGTTAAAGAAATTATTGAAAAAGAAAATCACACAGGTAAAAAAGTAGTGTTGCTTGGCCGCTCTTATGGGGCGCCGGTTGCAGCCTGGCTTTCTATTCACTATCCACAAAAGGTAGATAAATTATTTATGATCTCGCCGGTGATCGATCCTCAAAAAGAAAAATTTTATTGGTTCAGTAGCATTGGTAAGTGGACGCCTGTGCAATGGATGTTACCAAAAATGTTGAACGTTGCTACAAAAGAAAAATATTCGCACCAGGCCGAAATGAAATTGATGTTGCCTGATTGGAAAAAATTATATACACCTACTTATGTTATTACCGGCGCCAACGATCAAATTGCAGATACCTGTAACTACAGTTTTGCAAAAGAACACATAAATAATTGTCAATCTGTTTTTTTGAAATTGCAAAACACCGGGCATTTAGTTACTTATGAGCAACCTGCATTGGTAAGAAATTTACTATTGCAAAAACTTTAAGTGACAATCTCATTTTACGATCCAAACGCACATTTTAGTCCTTACTAAAAACTGGCTTTTCGTTGGCAGATATTACAAGATCAGAGCTAAGATTTGGTAATAATTTTTGCATTGTTTCAATATTTTTACCAGATGTATCTATAAAATACCAGCTTTTACCATTGTTAGTAGAGATGGCTATTAATGTAGATTTAACGGTAAGCTTTCCATTTGGAACTTTCATCTCGATTGTTTGAGATAACGTACATTGAAGCTCATTATTAATTGAAATAATTTTTGAAGGCTCTCCAATGCTTATGGATAAAAACCCTGTGCCTTCTGCAGCCATTGCTTTAGTACCGCTTTCTAAGGTCTCTATCATCTTCTCTTCGCCACCCATCATTTCAATTACTTTTGGATGCGTAAATTTAGAAAAGGATTTAAAATCACTTTTAAGTAATAATTGGGCCATGCTTTCGGCTTGTAATTTAACTTCAGTATTATCTGTTAATTCAATAGATTTTGTTTGATCGTTACAAGCACCTAGCAAGAATGAAAGCAAAATTATTATCGATAAACGTTTCATAGTATTTTTTAAAATTTGCCGTGAATATATAATACTAAAAAAATAATTACTTTATTTTTCGCGAATTCTTCCTTTAACGATGAAGGAATTTGGGAATTCTCCCTGTATCTTTTTTAAAGATTCAAAAGCCTCGAGCTTAGTTTTAAAATCACCAATTAAAACCACAAAATTAGGCTGTTGGTATTCTTCATCAATGCGATAATCTGTAAATTTTGCCGAAAACTTATTTCTAACATTTTTTGCTTCCTGCCTGTCTCCGCCAAAATGGATCTTTATGCGGTATCCGTCCGTTTCGCTATTTGTTAAACGGTTATATTCTGCCTTTTTATCTATTAATTGTTTAACTTTTAATTGGGTTTGTACCTGGCTGATTTGGCCAAAAACTGAGGCGGAAACCAACAAAACAGAAAAAATTAAAAAAAGTGTTTTAAAAGGGCTTTTCATCTATACAAAAGTAAGGTAAAATTAGCTCATATCTTGCAAAATTTGTTAATTTTACGTTCTATTCTAATCAAATAAAATGGATAAATTTTCATACGTTGGAACAAGCGACGTAAACGCAATTGAACAATTGTTTTTACAATATAAGCAAGACGAAAATTCAGTAGATGCTTCATGGCGCGATTTCTTTAAAGGCTTTGAGTTTGCAAAAACCTCTTACGAGAGTGATGGCAGCGGTGCTATACCCGAAAATGTAAGTAAAGAATTTAAAGTAATTGGCTTAATTCATGGATACCGCCAACGCGGACACTTATTTACCAAAACCAACCCGGTTCGTCAACGCCGTACTTATGAGCCATCTTTGGCTTTAGAAAATTTTGGCCTTTCAGAAAAAGATAGTGACAGCGTTTTTCAGGCGGGTAGTGTTATTGGTATTGGTGCTGCAAAATTAAAAGATATTGTTGCTCACTTAGAACAAACCTATTGCCAAAGTATTGGTGTAGAATATCTATTCACGCGCGAACCAAAAGTTTTAAAATGGTTACAAGAGCGTATGGAAAAGAATCGCAACACCCCGTCATTTAATAAACAAGAGAAAAAAACCATTCTTAAAAAACTAACGCAAGCCGTTGTTTTTGAGAGTTATCTGCATACAAAATTTGTTGGTCAAAAACGTTTTTCATTAGAAGGCGCTGAGGCTGCAATCCCTGCCATCAATGCATTAATGGAGCATGGTGTTAATTTAGGTATTGAAGATTATGTAATTGGAATGGCGCATCGTGGCCGTTTAAATGTACTTACCAATATCATGAACAAAACATATAAAGATGTTTTTACTGAGTTCGAAGGCAGGCCAAGTGAAGATTCTTTATTTGATGGTGATGTAAAATATCACATGGGTTATTCTTCCGATCAAACAAGTGATACCGGAAAAAAAGTTCATATTAGCTTAACGCCAAATCCATCACATCTTGAAACTGTTGCGCCTGTTGTTGAAGGAATTGTTCGCGCTAAAATTGATAATTTACATAAAGGCGATTATTCAAAAGCATGCCCGGTAATTTTACATGGTGATGCTGCGGTTGCAGGTCAGGGTATTGTTTACGAGGTATTGCAAATGAGCCAATTGGATGGGTTTAAAACTGGTGGTACGATACATTTTGTAATTAATAACCAGGTTGGTTTTACTACCAATTTTATTGATGCGCGTTCATCAACCTATTGTACAGATATTGCGAAAGTAGTGTTAAGCCCGGTGTTTCACGTAAATGGTGATGATGTGGAAGCTTTATGTTTCATTTCTAAATTAGCAATGGAATTCCGTCAGGAGTTTAACCGTGATGTTTTTATTGATGTATTATGTTACCGTAAATATGGCCACAACGAAGGCGACGAGCCACGTTTCACGCAACCATTATTATACAAAGCAATTGCTTCACATCCAAATCCAAAAGATATTTACGTTAAGAAATTAGCGGCAGAAGGTTCTGAATTAGCCAACGAAGCAAAAGAAATTGAAGCGGCGTTCAAAGCAGAGTTGGATAACAATTTAGATGAAGCTAAGAAAACAGATAAAGCAAAGATCACATCCTTCTTAGAAGGTAACTGGAAAGGTGTGAAAATGGCTACTGATAAGGATTTTGAAGAATCTCCAAAAACAGCGCTTGACGAAAAAATATTTTTAGAATTAGCAAAAGCTACAACAGAGCTTCCAAAAGATAAAAAGTTCTTCAATAAGATCCAAAAGGTTTTTGATGATAGAAAAGCCATGATCACTAATGATAATTACGATTGGGCCATGGGCGAATTATTAGCATACGCCTCTTTAATGAAAGAAGGATATCCAGTACGCTTTAGCGGACAAGATGTTGAGCGTGGCACATTCTCTCACCGTCATGCGGTTGTTAAAGTTGAAGATAGCGAAGAAGAATACACGCCATTAAACAGTATCGATTCTAAAGCAAAATTAAGTATTTACAATTCATTATTAAGTGAGTATGGTGTTTTAGGTTTTGAATATGGTTACGCGTTTGCCGCACCAAATACATTAACTATTTGGGAAGCACAGTTTGGAGATTTCTTTAACGGCGCTCAAATTATTATTGATCAGTATTTAACTTCGGCAGAATATAAATGGCGTCGTATGAATGGCTTGGTTCTATTGTTACCTCACGGTTACGAAGGTCAGGGCCCTGAGCATTCAAGCGCGCGCATGGAACGTTTTTTACAAGCTTGTGCAGAAAACAATATGCAAATTGTAAATACAACTACACCAGCGCAACAGTTTCATGTTATTCGCCGTCAGTTAAAACGCGATTTTCGTAAACCATTGATCTGTTTTACACCAAAAAAATTATTGCGTTACCCGACTTGTGTAAGTAAGATCTCTGATTTTACAAAAATTTCTTTCCAGGAAGTTTTAGATGATACAAAGATGGATGCAAAAAAAGTAACACGCGTTGCTTTCTGTTCAGGTAAAGTATATTATGATCTTATTGAGCGTAGAGAAAAAGAGGGGGTTGAGGATATTGCATTTATTCGTTTAGAGCAATTATATCCTTTCCCTCAAAAACAAGTAGATGCAATTTTGAAAAAATACAGTAAGGCAAAAGAGCATTTATTTGTACAGGAAGAGCCCGAGAATATGGGCCCTTGGCGCTTTGTAGATAAATGCATGCGCTCACTGAATTTAAAATATGTTGGTAGAGAAGAAGCTGCAAGCCCTGCAACTGGTTTTGCTAAACGTCACGCAGCAGAGAATGAAGAAATTATGACAACTATTTTTTCTAAAGTATTGGTAAAATAAATCTTAAATCATTAGTCTTAAATCTTAAATCAAAATTATGGCAATTGTAGAATTAAAAGTACCAAGTCCGGGAGAATCAATTACAGAAGTAGTTATTGCGCGTTGGGTAAAAAATACCGGCGATGTAGTTGAAAAAGATGAGGTATTGGCAGAAATAGATTCTGATAAAGCAACACTAACTTTAAATGCAGAAGAGTCTGGCAAAATTGAAGTATTAGCCGCAGAAGGTGATACTGTAAAAGTTGGACAAGTAGTTGTGAAAATTGATACTTCGGTAAAACCTGAAGCTAAAAAAGAAACACCAAAAGCAGAAGTTAAAACAGAAGCTAAGAAAGAAGAGCCGAAGAAGGAAACTGTCACTTCGAGCGCAGTCGAGAAGAGTGGTGATAAAACCTATGCAACCGGCACACCAAGTGTTGCAGCTGCTAAAATAATGGCAGAGAATAATATTAAAGGCAATCAGTTAAATGGAACTGGAAAAGATGGCCGCATTACAAAACAAGATGTGTTAGCTGCTTTATCTAACGGTTTACCAACTGCCGCAAAAGTATTAATCAATAGCTGGCAAGGTGGAAGAGAAAAAGAAAAAGTTAAAATGACCTCTCTTCGTAAAACAGTTGCTAAACGTTTGGTTGCTGTTAAGAATGAAACCGCTATGTTAACTACATTTAATGAAGTTGATATGAGCGAGATCTACGCAATCCGCGCAAAGTATAAGGATAAATTTAAAGAAGTTTACGGAACCAATGTTGGCTTTATGAGCTTTTTTACAAAAGCAGTAACTGAAGCGTTATTCCATTATCCTGCGGTAAACGGAATGATAGATGGAGAAGAAATTGTTTATAATAAATATGTTGATATTGGTATTGCTGTAAGCGCGCCAAAAGGTTTAATGGTTCCTGTTTTACGTAATGCAGAGTTAATGAGCATTGCAGAAATTGAAAAAGGAATTAAAGATCTTGCTGTAAAAGCCCGCGATGGAAAATTAACTATTGAAGATATGACCGGTGGAACATTTACTATTACTAATGGTGGTGTTTTTGGAAGTATGATGAGCACACCAATTATCAACCCACCCCAAAGTGCAATTTTAGGTATGCACAATGTGGTTGAGCGCCCAATGGCAGTTAACGGACAAGTAGTTATTCGCCCAATGATGTATATTGCGTTAAGCTACGATCATAGAATTATTGATGGTAGAGAGAGTGTTGGCTTTTTAGTAAAAGTAAAAGAGATGTTAGAGAATCCTTCACGTATTCTATTTGGTGGTAAATTGCCGGAAGAGGTTTTATTGGGATTGTAAACTTTTAATTATTCAATTTTTAAAAACTCTTTTCGATGTGAGAAGAGTTTTTTGCTTTAATGTTAAGTCTAATATTTTTATAATGCGGTAGGCTTAAAAACATTTCTATAAATATATGAACCAAACACATGCCTTCTCGCGAACCTGGCCAGGTTACCTGAATTAATGAGTTTGTTATATGTATTTTTTGGAACACCAAAATATTCATATTTACTCCCATTCTGAAAAGTAATTTTTAGGGTTTGCCCTTTATATAAAAAATCATCAATGCCTGAAGTAGTGGTTGTAAGTGTATAATCTTCCAGTGTTGAGGCATGTGTTTCTGGTGAAATGCTCACTAAAAAATGATAAGCTTCAATAATAATTTTACTTTTTGTTTCTGCCTCTGATTTAAGTATATCGTCATTCAAAAATTTATCAGGGTGCCACTCCTTCATTAAATTTCTGTAAATAACTTTTAATTCCGAAAGAGAGGTCTCTTTAGAAATATTAAATAATTTTCTATAATCTGTAATACGTTTCATGAAATAACTATTGTTTTTTGTTTCCTACAATAAAATGTGGGAATTTCCGCTAAGGTAATGTTTTATTATCTTGTAATGCCTATTCAAATGCCACCAACTCGTTATACGATGTCATATTTAGGAGGAGAAAATGAAATTAAAAGGATACAAATACCAGGTAAATCTTACATCATTCATAAAATAAGGATTTACGTTATTTAAAATGTGCCACATCTTTCTACCTTGCCTTCGCTTTTATATAATTTCTAAAAATATATAAGCGTGTAAAATTATGGTATTTTTAAAAAAACTCAGGGGTGTGTTATATTTAATAGCGTTTATTTTTAAAGGAGGGCTTGTTTTAGCACAAACTACTTTTTCGTGTTCAAATACATCTACTGTGTGTGCTTGTACTGCCGGCGCTACCGGCGAATATTACTCTGGTTATTTTGCCGATGTGCAAACATATTTTACCTCTAATACACCCGGACTTACACGAACCGATAACACGATCAACTTTAATACAGACAATGGTTGGGGTGCTATAGTACCACCCGCTGGCGGCACAGCAACAAACCCCGATCAATATAGTACTCGCTGGAGCGGAAGTATTAATTTTACAACAGCCGGCACTTATACATTTTATTTAACAAGCGATGATGCCAGCTGGCTTTGGATGGGATCAAACGCTCTGGCAGCAAACCCAACAGCTACTACAGCATTTATTAATAATGGTGGTTTGCATTCGCCTCTAACAATTTCAGCGGTTGGCGTTTTCCCCGTTTGCAGGATGCCGTTTAAAATACATTTCGGAGAAAATGGTGGTAATAACAGGGCGGTCTTAGAATATCAAAGCGCTGCACTTGGTATAGCAAGGCAGGTTGTGCCTCAATCTGCTTATTGTTCCTGCCAAATATCCACTCTACCAATAGAATTAAAGTATTTTTTTGCCACTTCATACAATGAAAATATTTTAATAGAATGGGAAACTGCTTCAGAAATTAATAACAAAAATTTCACTGTTTTTAAATCTGTTGACGGTTTAAACTGGTCATCAATTGGTGAAGTGAAGGGTGCAGGAAATAGTTCGTCAAATAAACAATATAGTATGCTTGACAAATCACCAAACGAAGGCATAAACTATTATTATTTAACGCAAACAGATTATAATGGCAATATAAAAAAGTATAGTATGATATTTGCGGATTTTGGAAATAAAGATGGTTCAATAAATTTATTTCCTAATCCGTTTAACGACAAAATTGTAATTACTTCAATGAGTAAATTTAGTGATACAATATTTGAATTTTATGATATAATGGGGAAGAAAGTGAATGTTCCATTTCAAAAACAAAACGACTTTAAAATAGAATTAAACACATCTGAATTGTCCAAAGGCACCTATACAATTAAAATAATCAATTTGCAAAAAATAATAATTAAAAAATTACTCAAAGTATAGTTAGGATGATTTTTTGATAAAAAAGAGCGTAATTCCCCACCAAAAACAGCCAAAATCTTACATCCGTAGTTTTTTAAATAAACCAGGGTTTTCTCCGCTTTTTATTATGTAGAATTTTACACCAAGGTTAAAACGCATAAATACAATTTAGAATGAAAACAATTACAACAAAAATTACCTTACTGATCATCATCGGATTTTTCCAGGTAACAGCAAAAGCATTTATTAAAACTCCTGACACTAATTCTTGCTTACAATTAAGCGGCAAGATCTTAAAGCTTAAAAAATTTTCCTCTAATACTTATACTATCAACTTAATGCGTAAAAATGAAGTAATAGAAACAAAAGTTATTAAAGGAAATAATGAATTTAAACTTGATCTTAAAAAAAATGGATGGTATACCGTTAAAATTTTAAAGGAAGGGTATGTATGCCGCACTATTAGTATAGATACAAGGTTGGAAAATGAGAATGAAGGTTATTATAAGTTTGCTTTTGATACTGAATTGATAGAAGAAGCAGATGCTGTTACATTAAACAAAAGCGCTTTGAATATGCCAATTGCTCATATTTCTTTTGACAACCAAAAGCGTTGGTTCACTCATAGTGTTGCCTACACAAACGAAATAAAAAACAGGATCTACAGAGGGCACGTACAGTTAAATAAATAATTACTCTTTAATTATTTTTTTGATCAGTACCTGTTTATTGTCAAGATCATGAAGCGTTAAAAAATAAATGCCCTGGGGCAATCCGTTTAACGAAACCTGCTGTTTACCCGAAGATACTTTATCCTTTCTAACAATACTTCCTGTAACATCACTAATTTTTAAAGCCAAGTCTTCTGCCTCAGGATTATTTAATTCAACAGTTATAATTTCTTTAGTAATTGTTGGATACACCAATGTATTATAACCTGCTTTTATTTCTTTTACAGAAACAGTATTTGGCGGTGTCAACTTAATTATCTGGTTAATATTTGGCGAAGGGTTAGTAGGATTTGTTCCATTGGTGGCAATGTATATTTCGTTATTTGGGCCAACACACAGATCCCTTAATCTTCCAAACATATTTGTTAAATAAGAAGCCTGCGATACAGAAAGTGTTCCTGCAGCATTTAATTGCATTGCTACTAATTTTTTATCTTTTAAAACAGCCATAATTACTTTATCATGAAATTCAGGAAAGCCCGGATTACTATAATAAATAAGATCTGCCGGGGCTATAGTCGGCGACCAGTTAAAAATAGGTTCTTTTACATTGTTAGCCGAACAAAATGTTATTTCAGCAGCAAGGTTACAAAAGCCTTCTACATTTGGCCAGCCATAATTTCTGCTACTTTCTAAAATTTGAAATTCATCATCATTTGATGGACCATGTTCAGATTCGTATACGGTACCGTTGGGCGTGAGCAATAAACCCTGTGGATTACGGTGGCCATATGTGTAAACATAGCTTCCGGGAAACGGGTTATTTGCAGGAATTGTTCCATTTGTATTTACACGTAATACTTTTCCATTTTTTGAATTTAAGTTTTGGGCGTTGGCTGTATTTAATGCATCACCCGTTGTCATTAATAAAGTACCGTCGGGTAAAAATAACAGGCGCGATCCGTTGTGATTAATATCTGCATCAATACTATCAATAAGAATTTGTGGATTTACCAAACTGGTATTGTTGTAAGTATATTTTACAAGACGCTCTTTTGCATTTGTTGCGCTTGAGCCAAAAGTATAAACTAAAAAAACCTCTTTAATGGTTGCAAAATTCGGATGCAGCTTCATTCCAAGCAAACCTGCTTCAGATTGCGCATAGATGGAAGCCGTTAGGTCTAAAATAACTGTTTTTGTATGTGCAACAGGATCAATACGGCTAACAAGTCCTTTACGTTCAGTTACCCATAAATAGTTATCGGGGCCGTATAGGATTTCCCATGGAACATCAACACCTGAATAAGCCGTATCAACATTAACTGTTGTTGAACCTATTTGAATAACCGATTGCGCATTGATCTTAAACGCAAAAAATAAAAATAAACTTAAGGTAAATAATAAATGTTTCATATATGATATTTTAGATGGATAGATCTTTAACGCCTTGTTCTAAAAGGGTTTTTAAACTATTTAAAACTTTTTTCCAATTTTGTTCAGAGTGTTCTTTCGTTTTTTCATCAGGAATATTTTCCTGGCTGATGGTAAGTGTGGTTTTGTTTTTTTCTCCGGAAACAATATATGAGATCCTCACGTAATTTTCAGGTTTATCTTCAATGCCCGACATGGAACTCCAGTAATCATATTGCAGCATTTTATTTGGCTCAAATCTTAAGACCGTTCCTTTATCCTCATAGGTTTTTCCTTCCCATTCGCCTTTAAATTTTATTGGCCCGCCAACTTTCCAATCGGTAATGGTATCTGTTCCAAAAAAGTATTGTTTTATTATTTCCGGTTTTGTTATGGCTTCCCAAACAGTTGAAACAGACGCGTTAATAATTGTGCTTACTTTTACTGAAATATCATTTTTCATTTTACTTCGTTTTTGTTTACCCTTTTTTACTCAAAAAATCATGCCAAAAACAGAAAGAGTACAAATGATTATTTTGTGGTACTAAAGTAAAGAAGTGGTTAAAATTATCCTCAAAAAAGCTTAGGCAAGATCGGCAAAATAGGCTTCTGTTTTTTTGAAATATACCAGGCCAATAATAAAAATAACTATTGATGATGCAATACTTATAAGATCTGTTTGCCAATTGATCATACCGTTTGTAATACCTGCCCTGAAAATATCCAATGGTGCTGACATTGGATTAAGAGCTAATAAACCTTTTAAATAAATATTTTGTGTAATATTTGTGGGATAAATCACCGGCGTTACGAATAATAAAAACTGAACTAAAAACGGAATGATGTAACGCACATCGCGAAATTTAACGTTTAATGCTGCTAAGTAACAACCAACACCAAATGTAGCAATGCAGGTAAGTAATACAGCCAGGGGAAAATAAAGCAATCCGATCCATGTAAAGGGCACATGGTTAAATAAACAATAAATAATAAAAACCGTAAAGGCCATAAAAAAATCAAATACCCCAACAAGTACAGCAGAAATGGGAATAATTAAACGGGGGAAGTATATTTTTTTTATGATGTTTGCATTTGATACCATGCTATTTCCTGCATTATTTATACCGGATGAAAATATACCCCATAATACTAAACCGCTTAAGGCGAATGTAGCATAGGGTAGAGGCAACTCGGTGTAATTTGCAATAGCTTTTCCAAGAAAAAAAGAAAACAACAAGGCCATGATCAATGGCTGCAATACTGCCCACAAAAAGCCAAGAACGGTTTGTTTGTATTTTACTTTTATATCCCGCAGTGTGAAAAAATAAAAAAGCTCGCGGTATTCCCACAGTTCGTTTAAACCCAGGCTTAATTTTTTTTGCGGCTTAATTTCAAATTCCATTAACGTAAAAATAGTGAATTGTAAGTAAACAATACTGTTTATTTGATGTTTTTAAGTGGCAAATATCCTAATGTAAAGTATCTTCAGCTTGTGTTTTTGCCTGTATGATCTTTATTGAATAATTATTTCTGAAATGATCAGAAAGAATATCTTCAACAGCAAAAGCATCATCAACGTCAATAGCATATTTATCGTCAATGTGCGAAGTAGCACCTTTAAAGCCTGTTGTTTTATAAAATTCTGTTTGTTTTGCTTGTTGTGTGGCATCACCAAGTGTATTACCTACAAAAAGCGATTTATAATGAAATTCTTCAAACTCATTTTCTTTATAACCACCCAGGTTCATGAAAAATAATTTTAGATCACTTGCTTCAATGTTTTTTTCAGCAATGCTGATCTCATAATTATTCACCTTTGTTACTTCGCGCCAGGCGTCAATATGAAAATTGTTTTTTACTTCGGACCAGAATAATTTAATGTGTGGAATAAGATCTTTTAATTCTTTTCCAATACCAAAATAAATATCGTGTTGTTCTGTTAATCTGCCCTTTGGCCTACCACCAATTAAAAGCATGTATAATTTAAGACCGTGCATTTACAGACTAACAATTTTTTTACGAAACTGTTGCAAGGCGCTCTTTGCCAAAATCAAGGATCTTATCAATAAATTCGTAAGGCTTGTAATTATTAATTGCTGCCTGGTGAAAGATACAGGTAGCAGGCGTCATACCGGGTAACGAATTTACTTCAATAAAGATCACCTCTGTTCTGCAATCTGTAAAAACCCTTACAAAAGCATCAATACGGCAATAGCCTGTTACACCCAAAACTTTTGCAGCGCCACCTAATGCAGCTTTTACCTGGTCGCTAATTTTTTGCCTGTCTTTTGCATCTTTTGCATAACGTGCAGGTGTAATGTTCTGTCCCTGGCCTGCTAAGAATTTTTCTTCTAAGCTTAGTATCTCACCATCAGCAAGCGCTTCAGAGGCTTCGAACACTTCGTATTCGATATCACCATTCTTGTTCAGTTTTGTAAGCATGCCACCTGTAATTTCTAAAAAGTGTAATGCATCTTTTTTACTGATAAGCTCTTCCACTAAAATAACCTGCTTTTGTGGAAACTCTTCTTTTGGTTTAATGTGTAATTTTTCTGCGGCTTTTGCATCAAGGTCTTCACCGGTACGGAAGATCAATGTACAAAAGGCTTCAAACTCTTCAAATGTTTTTATTTTCTTCACCGCGCTACTACAACCATCATCAACAGGCTTGGCAATAAAAGGGTATTTAATACGGTCTTTTAAAATTTCCGTAAACTTAGTTTTGTCTTTTGCCCATTCTTCTTTCGAAATTAAAATATGGTCGGCAATAAGGAAACCGTTAGCTTTTAAAATTTCGTTGGTTCGGTATTTATCAATGGTAATGGATGAGCTTTCTTTATTAGAGCCATTGTAAGGTAAATTTATTTTGTCCAATTCTTCCTGTATAGCCCCATCTTCGCCCGGCCTGCCGTGTAAGGCAATAAACACTTCGTCTGCTTTTTGTTTTAAAGTAGTGTAAGTTAACTTTTCCGGCTCGGCAGTATGATTGGCCGAAGCATATTTATGAGTAATAGTTTCACACTCCAGCATAATTTTTTTGATGATCGCATGCACTTTAAAACTCTCAACTTTTTCTTTTATATCATCAGCATTATCTTTTAATAATAAATTAATTGGCACCTGATACATTTGATGTTGCTCTGCGTTACCGGTTAAGAAAACGGGAAAGGGAGCATATTTTTCTGAAGAAGCTAATTTTTCAAAAACATTTCTACCGCTTTCAACCGAAATATGTCTTTCAGACGAATAACCTCCAAGCACTACAGCTACACGCGTTTTGTTGCTGGCAGCGTTTTTTTCGTTGTGAATTTGTTTATCTAAAAGATCTAACAAATGTTTATAGTTTACATTTCCTTTCGATTGAATTAAACGTTTAGAAAGTGAAGTGCGAATAATGAAAGTTAAAAATTGCGAAGGATTTAAACCGATCTCTGCAGCCTGGTGAAAGAAAAAAGAAGATGGCATCATACCACTTGTTGTATTAGGATCGTTCAAAAATATTTTTCCGTCTGTACTTAAAAAACCGTCAATACGGGCGTAGACATCAAAGTGCAATTCATAAAATAATTTTTCGCAATCTTTTCTTATCGCTTCAATTTGCGCATCTGGCAGATCGATCGGCGTTATCTTTCTTGAAAGGCCCGGTAAATATTTGCTACGGTAATCAAATAATTCTTTTCCTTTTTTTATTTCTGTTGGCGGTAATGCAATTGCTTTACCTTCTTCATCTTCTAAAACAATGCAACTAAATTCTTTTCCTTCAATAAAACCTTCCACTAAGACGGTGCTTTCACCATCAATACTCTCTACAATAAATCCATCTGTTTTTAAATTGGCATTTAAAAAATCAATTAATTTATTTGGATCATAAATTACCGGTGCATTTAACTCTTTTGGATAACTGATAACCACAGGCATGCCCATACCTTCACGAATATCTGCCAGTACTTTTACATAATTAAATTTTTCTTCATCACTATATGCCTGCCATTCTTTTGCATCAACCCATCTTGTAAATAATGCTTTTTCAACCGCACTCATAAATTCAAACTCGTTATCTGAATTTAAAATACTTACACCAATACTTGAGCCCTGGTTAGCGGGTTTTACAACACAAGGAAAGCCTATGGTTTCTTTTACAGTTTTAAGCGGGCTTTTTGCTTTTCCATCAATCCAATCCTGCCTGTTAATAGTAATATATTTAGGGCTGTTGAAGCCTTTACTTACCATCATTTCTTTTTGTACTGCTTTATCAATACCAATTGCAGAAGCTAAAATTCCTGAACCACTGTATGGGATCTTATAATATTCAAATAAACCTTGTATTCGCCCATCTTCACCGTAAGGACCATGCAGACATAAAAATGCAAAATCAATTTTTGTTTTTAACTCTGAGGGACTTAATTTTTTTCCGATCTTTTGTATAAGTGCGCTTTGTTGTCCTTCGTTCAGGTCGCCTAAATTTTCGGCATATAATTGAAAGCGTGAATTGTTTGGTAAAAAATCAACTGGTGGGTAGAAATCACGAATAGTACCTTTGTAAATGTATTCCCAATTCAATTCAATAAAATTTCCAAAGCTGTCAACAAAAACGGGAACAGCTTCGAATAAAAATTTGTTCAGGTTATCATAAACAGTTCTTCCTCCCGCAAACGATATTTCACGCTCTTTACTTTGTCCTCCAAAAATGATCCCGATTTTTATTTTATTAGCCATACTTAAAATTACAAACAAAGGTGAATATTATTCAAAAATAGAAGAAAGCACGAGCGCTGAAACGAAGTAATTTGGAATTAATTAACATTCGTATGTAAATACTAAACTGAGTATTTATGCCGTTCATCAAGCGTTCCGGCTGGTCAAAAGTCATGGAAGTCGGTTTTCATATTAAAATGGGCGGTAAAGCCACTCAATTTATCGGTCAGCTAAGACGCATTTTATCTTCTGCCTTTCACATAAAATTAGAAATAGTTATGATGCATTATGCTTAATTTTACGCTCTATGTTTGTACGTATTTTAATTTTCTCAACCTTAATAATTCTAATCGAATTATATTTTTTACAAGCTGTTAAAACATTTAGCCAGGATTTTTCTCCCGGCAAAAGAACCGCAATACTTTATACAACTTATATTTTGGCCTGCGTAAGTATTTTAATGGCTATTGTTGCAGTTGTTTATCCGCCGCCAAATTGGGCGCCTTTTTTACGTTTCCTTTCATCAATACTTGTAATAATTGTTTTATGTAAATTAATTGGTTGTACTTTTTTATTGATAGACGATATTATTCGTTTATTCAGATGGATGTTTACTTTTTTTAAAGCTAAACCCGCAGAAGCAGTTGCGGCTTCAGAAGGCATTAGCCGTTTAAAATTTTTAAGCCAGGTAGCTATTACCTTTACTGTTGTGCCCGCAATTGGGTTTATTTATGGTATGGTAAGCGGTGCCTATAAATACCGTGTGCATAAGGTTAAATTGCCTTCTTCAAAGATCCCTAAAGAATTTGATGGTTTTAAGATCGTTCAGCTTTCTGATATTCACACCGGATCTTTTTTAAATGAAGACGGATTAAAAAAAGCCTTTGAAATTGTTGCAGAACAAAATGCCGATCTTATTTTATTTACCGGCGATCTTGTAAATAATGAAACAAAAGAATTGGATGGTTTCGAACATTTATTTTCGAGCCTTAAAGCGCCACATGGTGTATACTCTGTTTTAGGAAATCATGATTATGGCGATTATGTACAATGGGATAGCAAAGATGCCAAGCGTGAAAACTTAGAAAGACTTAAAGCCAAGCAAAAAGCTTTTGGCTGGAGATTGTTGATGAACGAACACGTGCCAATTGAAAAGAACGGAGCGAAAATTGGTTTATTAGGAATTGAGAACTGGGGTGGCAATATGCGTTTTCCGCGTTATGGTAAAATGAAGGAAGCTCATGAAGGAACAGAACAGTATCCATTTAAAATTTTAATGAGCCATGATCCAAGTCATTGGGATATGCAGGTTGTTTTAGAATACCCTGAAGTTGATCTTACGTTAAGCGGCCATACACACGGTATGCAATTAGGCATTGAAATTCCGGGCTTTAAATGGAGCCCCATAAAATATATGTATAAGAACTGGGCTGGTTTATATAAACAGGACAAGCAATTTTTATACGTTAACCGCGGTCTTGGTTTTCTTGGCTATCCTGGTCGTTTAGGTATTTGGCCGGAGATAACCGTAATTGAACTGAAGAGCGTTTAATACCACCTATAAATTTATTCGCAGCCCAAGATTAAGCATTAAATTATTTTCTTTTAGTTTAAAAGACGAAGAGTTGATGATCAAATTATTTTCACTTAGATCAATAAAATAAGCGGGCTTAAAGATGACGCGAGTTTTTGTGTTTATAGCATAACTAAATAAAGCTGCGGGCATAAGCCCAAAACTTACAAGATTTGTTGACTGCTTGAAATCTCCTTCAACAAAAGTAGAAGGAGCCAAATTTTCTTTAGGGTTGTTAGGTGTGCCTTTTAAATGAACAAGAATGTCTTTTCCAAACTCCCGTGTATAACCATAATCGTATTCTGACACTCGCAGATCAAATAATAAATTAGTATGTATACTTATTTTATTCTTTTTTATTAATTGGTATTCTAAACCTAAAGCTGCGTGGTAACAATTTTTTGACCGGATAAACGTATTTGTATTGGCATTAATGTAACGCATAGTGTCTGGGCCTGAACTAGAAGGCGTACTGCTTATGGTTAGTGATTGGCTCACAATTTTGTTTTGTGTTAAGGTGTTTGTATAATTTAAATTAGGTTGACTAAAAATAAACTGACCTGTAAAAATAAACTTGTTTCTTAAATGATGATTTAATGAAATGCCAATAAGAAAACCCGTATGGTTATTTTTAACAGGTGCGTTTTGGTTAATGTTGGTTTGTGATAGTTGAGCACCCGCAAACAGATCTACGCTAAAAGGAGAAACAGGTTTTGGAAAAAAATAATCGTTGCTAAATGAAATATTAATATCAGAAGGTCTGTTTTGTGTTAAAAGAGATGTGGCAATAAGATCCAGCTTATTAAAAACAACACTATCATTTCCACTTTGCTTTTTCAAATTATTTGTAACACTATTTTTTTGCACAGAAGTATAAATCACTTTTTTAGTATTATTTGTTCTTTTAGAAGTATTGCTTTCGTAACTTTTTTGTAAAAATTCTTTATCTTTTTTGAGGGCGATGTTTGTTGTTTCATTCACATTATTTTTGTCTGAAATAGTTGAAGTAATCTCTTTTATTGTATTATCTTTTTTAACGACCGCATTATTATCCGGCACTTTTGTTGTGTGTGTGGTTAGTTCTTTTTTATTTGTGAAAACAGTATCTGTACGCGAAAGATAAACAAGTTCGGCAATCCCAAGAAGAACAACTAATGCGGCCGCTCCATATAAAAAGAAAAATCCTGCTCTTTTTTTATTTTCTTTTTGAGGCACAAAGTATTTTATTTTTTGCCAGCCCATTTCAATGGCAGCAGCATCTACTTCCGGTTCAAACTGCGAAAATCTGTTTTTTATATTTTCTTCTTTATTCATACCGCCTCTTGTTTGTGATGTATTTTCAATAAATTCTTTAAATAATTTTTAGCTTTAAACAGTTGCGATTTTGAAGTGCCGATGCTTATGTTCAGCATCTCCGAAATTTCAGGATGACTATAACCATCAATATAAAACAGATTTAGTACAAGCCTGTAACCTTCCGGCAACTGATTAAATAAACTAATTATCTCGTTATTTGTAAAGGTTTCAAAAACCGAGTTTAAACTATCATCACTCACCTCGGTATGATCGGTTATAGCAACATGCAGATCAAATTTTAAATTACTTCTGTAACTGTTAATTGCAGTGTTTTGTACAATGCGTTTCATCCAACCTTCAAACGAACCTTTTGAATTAAAAGAATCGATACTATTAAAGATTTTTATGAACGAATCCTGTAAAATATCTTCAGCTTCAGCAGTATTGCGGCTATACCTTAATGCTATTCCCAACAAGATCCTGTAATATTTTTTGTACAGCATTTCAAAAGCTTTTTGCTCCTTTGCCTTACAACCTTTTAATATTTCCTCTGTAGAGATCAGCATTTACGCAAGCGCACCAAAAAGCGTACCGTTTTTTATTGTTTTATGAATTTTCTGTATGTTTTTTGTCCATTCTCAAATTGTATCTTAACAATATAAGAACCGGGTGTTAATTTAACCGTGTGTAAAGTGTTTTGCTGATCATTTATTTCTGTTAACACTTCAGTTTTTTTGCCAAGCAGATCAAATACCTCTAGTTCTTTAATAGGTTGTGTGATTTTTATATTAAGAAATTCTGTTGCCGGGTTTGGATACAAAACCATTTTGGAAATATTTTCAAGATCTGTAATGCCGGTTGGATTAGGGCAGGTAATATTTACAGCAGCGTAAGAATAACAAATATTGTTGGGTGTATTCATATCCCAACTGTTTATTGTAATAATATAATTACCACAATTGGGATAAGTATGTGTATTAGTTTGAGAAGTAGCAGAACCATCTCCATAATTAAATGAGGTCATTATTTCCGGAATGGCAAAACCGCTCCATACAGTAACCGAGTTTGCTGCCAATGTAACGCTTGGCGTATTATTAACGCAAAGTGTAGATGCAGGAGGATTTAAAGTAATGGTAAATACCTGTACATTTGATAAAGGCCCGCACAGCGTAGGAGAAGTATAGGTGAGGGATAATGTATAATTAGTAGTAACGGTTACAGGCGAGCAGCAATGGTAAACAATTTTGCCAACGGCAGTAGTGCCATCCTGGAAATTCCATTGATAATAAGAATCAGGATCGTTTGGAACACTGTTGTAAGCTGTTATAGAATAGCAGCCATAAGTATTTGGAAAGGGTGTAATGCTTACTTGTGGCGCGCAGGGATTAACCAAAGTGGAGGTTTTGATACTGTTTACACCGTGAATGTTTTTTACGTTAAAAAAGCACAGGGCAATTGCAAAAAGTAATTTTATAGTTTTCATAATTTAAGTATTTAATGGTTCTTATATATAAGACATACTTTTTAGGGAAAGGGTTGCCTGGGGTTTAAGAGTTTAAAAGCAAATAAAAATATTTTACTATTTTTAGAAAATGAAGTATTATTTATTTTTAGTGGTTTTACTGCTTTTAGCTAATAGTTATTTTGGCCAGGAATATAAAAGGCCTCAATTTGTTGGAGGTAAAAAAGCCTTTCATTCTTATTTAGGAAAGTATTTATCCTATCCTTCAGGAGAGATGGAGAAAGGAACTGAGGCCAATTTAACAGCAACCATATATATTTCAAAAGACGGTAAAATTAAGTTTGTGAATGTGATGGGAAGTACTAAAGAATTTAGGGATCCATTAAAACGTATCTTAACATTAATGCCAAATTGGGAACCGGGTTTATTAAATGGTAAGCCGGTTGATACCCTCATTACACAGGAAGTTTATTTTTCAATAGAAAAAGAAAGATCTAAAAAAAATGACACCTTGATTTATGAATCAATCGTATACCAAGTGCCAATGAGTAATAAGGAGTTTGCTGATGAGCAAAAAAAGTGGAAAGACCAAGCGCTTAAACAAGAAAAAGCAAAGATCACTTTCGATAAAGCTAGTGAAGAGGTAGGTAAAAACAATGTATTAGCAATTGATCTTTTTCATCAGGCGCATAGCGAAGGCTATCCAAAAAACGTGCTATATCATTATAATTTAGGAGTTGCATATCTTAAAGCAGGAATTAAAGATACTGCCTGTATGAATTTTCAAGAAGCGGCAAGGAAAGGGGATATGGAAGCCTATAATCTTTATTTAAAAATGTGTAGATAAAATGTATTCCTTCAAAGCTATCATTCAAAAATTTTCAAGTAAAGGTGAAAAAACCGGTTGGACCTACGTTAATGTGCCGCCGGATATTCTTGTAAAATTAAAACGGCCCGATAAAAAAGAATTTCGCGTTAAAGGTGTTATGGATGATGTAAAATTCGATCGCATGGCAACCTACCCAATTGGTGAGGGGAATTTTATTATTGCGATTAATGCCGAGCTTCGGAAAAAATTAGGGAAAAAAGAAGGCGCGGCTGTTTCTTTAAAAATAGAATTGGATAAGAGTGCACCACTTCAATCTGAAGAATTAATGGAAGCTTTAAATGACGATAAGATCGCTAAAAAACAATTTGATTCTTTATTGTTATCGCATCGTAATTATTTTCACCGATATGTTTATAGCGCCAAAGGCATTGATACAAAAGCAGGGCGCATAGTAAATATTATTAATGCTATGTACAAAAAACAAAATTTTGGCGAGATGCTAAGAAGCTTAAAAAAAGAAAAGTAATTCTTACGCATAAAAAAACCCAAAGTTTATTTGGGTCTTTTTATTATTTTTTTGTTTCAATGAGTTCAAATTTCCATTCTTTTGCAAATTTTTCCTGCGCAGCAGAAATTTTATCATAAGCCTTGCTATAATCATCATCAAATTTAGCAGCCAGCACATCAATTTTATCAAGGTCTTCCTGCGCTATCTGAGAACTATCTTTTGACATGATCTCAACCATTTGCGTTCCTTCTGTATTTGCTATTGAATTTAAAGTATTAAAATAATCAAGCGTTACATCAATAAAATCTGTTTTATCACCAAAGGGACCAATTTTTTTACTTGCTTCTAAACTTTCTTTTGCTTTTGCTACAAATTTTGAATGTGTTGACTTTAATGAGTCAATATTATGACCATCTATCTGGTCTAAAAATAAAGTATGCTCTATAGTAAGCCCATCAATAATTTTCATTATCGAATCATTATACTTAATTGCAGAATCCTGGGTTGGTCCGCAAGCACTTAAAATCACTATTAAAAAAGCGACAGTTATAATTGCTATTTTTTTCATAAGGATTGTTATATAAAAAAATGATCCGCACTGAGGCGGATCATTTTAAATTATTTTTTTATTTATTAGTATCTGTAAGCGTCGCCCTTGAAAGGTCCTTCAACTTTAACGCCGATATAATCAGCTTGTTCTTTGTTTAAAGTATCTAATTCAACACCAATTTTTGCTAAGTGTAAACGAGCCACTTTCTCATCTAAAATTTTTGGCAACACATATACTTTTTTCTCGTAAGAAGCAGTGTTTGTCCATAATTCCAATTGAGCTAAAGTTTGGTTTGTAAATGAATTACTCATTACAAAACTTGGGTGACCTGTAGCGCAACCTAAGTTAACCAAACGACCTTCAGCTAAAACTAAAAAGCTTTTTCCGTTGATAGTGTATTGATCTACCTGTGGTTTTACTGTATCTTTTGATGCACCATGGTTTTTGTTTAACCAGGCCATATCAATTTCAGTATCAAAGTGGCCAATGTTACAAACAATAGCACCGTGTTTCATCATTTCAAAATGACGACCAACAATAATATCTTTATTACCCGTGGTTGTAACTAAGATATCTGCAATTTTTGCAGCGTTATCCATTTTCATAACCTGGTAACCATCCATTGCAGCTTGTAAAGCACAAATAGGATCAATCTCTGTAACAATAACACGAACACCTTGTGATGATAATGATTGTGCAGAACCTTTACCAACATCACCATAACCTGCTACAACAGCAATTTTACCTGCCATCATAATATCAGTTGCGCGACGGATAGCATCTACTAAAGATTCGCGGCAACCATATTTATTATCAAATTTAGATTTAGTAACAGAATCATTAACGTTAATAGCCGGTAACAATAAAGTACCTTTTGCCATACGCTCATATAAACGGTGAACACCTGTAGTAGTTTCTTCAGATAAACCTTTAATGCCAGCAGCTAATTCAGGGTATTGGTCAAATACCATGTTTGTTAAGTCACCACCGTCATCTAAGATCATATTTAAAGGTTTGCGGTCTTCGCCAAACCATAAGGTTTGTTCAATACACCAGTCAAATTCTTCGGCGTTCATACCTTTCCAGGCATAAACCTGAATACCAGCTGCTGCAATTGCTGCTGCTGCGTGATCTTGTGTAGAAAAAATATTGCAAGAGCTCCAGGTAACTTCAGCACCTAAAGCAGTTAAAGTTTCAATTAATACGGCTGTTTGAATGGTCATATGCAAGCAACCTGCAATACGAGCACCTTTTAATGGCTGTGATTTACCATATTCTGCACGAAGAGCCATTAAACCCGGCATTTCTTCCTCGGCTAATTTAATTTCTTTACGTCCCCATTCTGCTAAGGACATATCCGCTACTTTGCTTTTTACAAATTTTGTTGCTGTTACTGACATGTTATATGTTTTTTAATTATTTATTTTTAAGGAATACAAAGATAAGTCATAAGTTTGTAATTCTCAACTAATTGTTTGTGATAAACATCAAAAAAATAGAAGCTTTTATAACTATCGGAATCCTTGATATGGCGGCTTTTGCAGCCATAAAAGTAAATTTGCCTAAACGCGAACTGGAGAAAGCCGGAAGCCTGTTTTTATTAGAAGAGATGTTAAAAACGAAGGATTTTAGCCTGGAATATCATCCCACAAAGAAGCCTTTTTTAAAGAACCGAACGGAGCATATCTCTATTTCGCATTCGCACGATAAGCTGGCAATTATTATAAACGAAAAAGAAAATACCGGTATAGATATAGAGCTGTTAAGAGATAAAGTTTTAAAAATTCAGCATAAATTTTTGTCTCCGGCCGAAATGGATTTTGCTAAAGACGATGTTGAAAAGCTAATCACTATTTGGGCAGCTAAAGAGGCTATGTATAAGATATATGGATTAAAAGAGCTGGATTTTATAAAAAATTTGTTTGTACAAAAGTTTGATGGCTCTGTTATTTTTGGTAAAATTGATAACGCAAATTTTAAAAAGCAATACCGTTTAATAAGCGAGAATATTGATGATTATAAAATGGTATATGTTTTAAATGAAATTTAACGATCTTATAAAAAAATTAAACACGGCAAAAAAACCTTTGCTGGCTGTGCTTATAGATCCTGATAAATTTAATCCTGAACTTATTAGTCTCGCAAACAAAAACAAAGTGGCCTGTTTTTTAGTTGGTGGCAGCGAGTTAAAAAAAGGAGATGTTACAAAAACCATATTGGCAATTAAAAAGATCTCTAAGATCACAATTGTATTGTTTCCGGGTAATGAGTCGCAATTATCAAAAGCTGCCGACGGTTTATTATTATTAAGTTTATTATCGGGTCGTAATCCCGATTACCTTATTAGTAAACATATTACCGCTGCGCCTATCATTAAAAAAATGAAATTGCCACATTTACCTACGGCTTATTTACTAATTAACGGCGGCTCTGTTTCAGCAACCGAGCGTGTTACCGGAACCAAACCGCTTGATCCAAAAAACAAAACACTGGCAATAAATACAGTTATTGCCGCTGAGCAATTAGGATTTAAAGCTGTTTATCTTGAAGCCGGAAGTGGCGCTAAAACAAGTGTTTCAGCAGCTTTAATTAAAAACATTAAAAAACAAATTACTTTGCCTTTAATTGTTGGGGGAGGCATTGATTCAAAGCAAAAAGCTCAGAAAATAATAAATAGTGGGGCAAATATGATCGTAATTGGTAATGCATTGGAAAAAAATGTATTTTTATTATCAGAAATAAGTAAGTGTTTTTAATTTATTAAATGTGATAGTGTTTGTATGGAGTTATTTGTAATTACATCTTCAAAGGATGTGCCTGATGAAACGAGCTTAATAACAAAGATGTTTGAGAGTGGTTTAACACATTTGCATTTGCGTAAGCCAAAGTATTCTACCAATCAAATGGTTGATTATTTAAACGAGATACCAGCGCATTTTCACAAACATATTGTTATTCACTCTCATCACCAACTGGCGTTTAAATTCGATATTAAAGGCATTCATTTAACAAGCACACACCTCTCAAAAAAATGGAAATACTTTTTTGTGAGGCAGCGTTTAAAATTAAAATTCAGCAAAATATCTAAAAGCCGTTCTTATTCAAGACTACAACAAGTGTATAACAAAGAAGAATATTCATTTGATTACATCTTAATTGGAACCATGTTTAACAGCATTACCGGTGAGTTTTATAGCGGATTTTATGAAGCAGGCGTAAAAGCTGCTCTGAAAAACGCAGGTAAACGATTTGTTGCAAGAGGGGGTACATCGCCAAAAACAGTTGCTAAAGCGGCAAACCTTGGTTTTTATGGCATTGCATTTAATTCATATATCTGGGATCACGCTGCGCCATACGAAAATTTTTTAACGATTTTAGAAGCTTACAAAGAAAATAAGCTCGAATTTTAGTGTCATGAGCATTCTTGAAATTATAGCCACAATTACAGGTGCAATTGGCGTTTGGCTTACAATTAAAGAAAACATTTGGTGTTGGCCGGTTTCTATTATTTCGGTATGCACATCAGCACTTGTGTTTTACGAACAACGCCTTTTTGGAGATATGGGCCTACAGGTATTTTACTTCGGTGCCGCTATTTATGGTTGGTATTTTTGGAATAAAGGCAAAACACAAGCCTTTAAAGTAGAAAAAACACCTCTAAAATTAATTCCTGTTTTAATAATTATAACCGTTATACTAGCAGTTGGGTTTTATTTTTTAATTGACCTTTTAAAGGGTGATAAAGCTTTATTTGACGCAATACTTACCGCAGCAAGTTTAACGGCAACGTACATGATGACAAAAAAATGGGTAGAGAATTGGTTTGCCTGGGTTTTGATTGACGGTGCTTATGTTGCTTTGTATGGCATAAAATTTTTGTGGGGTTTTGCAGCATTATATTTACTTTTTACGCTTATGGCTTTTTACGGTTGGATAAAATGGAAAAAAGCAGCCCTATAAAAATCGGCATTATAGGTGCAGAAAGCACCGGTAAATCTGAGCTTTGCGAAGCTCTAGCAAAACACTACAATACAGTTTGGGTGCCCGAATATGCGCGCCAATATTTTAATAATTCAGACATTTATAATTACACACAAGAAGACCTTATTACCATTGCAAAAAAACAAATTGCGAACGAGAATGAATTAATAAAAAAAGCAAACAGGTTTTTATTTTGCGATACAACTTTAATTACGCTTAAGATCTGGGCAGAGCTTGAGTTTAAACAAACACCCGATTTTATTTTGGAAAATTTAGGTATAATAAAATACGATCATTATTTTATTATGGCTAACGAAGTGCCCTGGATGCAGGATGCGCAAAGACAAAATAAATTTAGCCGCAACATGATCTTTGATATGAATAAGGCAGAAGTTGAAAAACTAAAAGCGCCTTACACTATAATTAACGGATTAAACGAAGAGCGGCCTAACAATGCCATTAAAATAATCGATAAGCTTAATTTAAGTTCATAACATTTCTTTTGAATTTGTTTTCTATATTTGTTATATGAGACTGGCATTAAATCTTTTCATTATTTTAATTTTCTTTTCGTGTAAAAAAAAGGAAAAAATAGTTGAAACAGAAAAAGAGGTTGTTATTTATCAGGAACCAATATATAAATGGTCGAGAGTTAAATTTTTTGATCAACAGCAATCTTCGGATATTAAAAATACAGTAAATTTAAGCGGTAACCGCTTGTTTTTTTATTCAACAAACAATCTTTTTGCTTATGATTCTGCATCTAATTCGTTTCAAGACAATTTAAACACAACTCCAACTGACCTACAAGTTATACCAGTTATTAATAATAATTATTGCACTCTTTTGTCGCACGGTTTTATTCGCTTCGTACCTACTACAACTACAATTCCCGTTTCATGGCAAAACTCAAGCTTTATTAATATTTTAAATCTGGATTCTGCCTTTTACGACTTCCATTTTCTATCAAGATACAAAACGGGAGAAATGATAGGCAATGAAAATAATTTAATAGTACCTTATCATACCGCAAGTTCGATGTCTAATATTAATTATCTGTGTATAAAGCTAAAAAAGTATACTCAAAACTCGTCTACACCTTCAACTACATTCATTGTAGACACTTTTAAGAAGATCAAAACAAATCCTTCAAACACTCCGCAATCTGATTATACGTTTTCGGCAATCGGAAGCAATTTTCTTGTAAGATTAAATGATAGCAAAAACTATATTATTAATCCCGCATTTGACACAATTCTTATAAATAATAACTGGTTTTTTAAAACCGCATTTAAATACAACAATAAGCAATATGCAATCGTTTATACACCCAGTCTTAAGCTTGCAAGTACAATTGATGAGGGTTTAACATGGGTGCCTGAGTATGATCTAGGCAGTAGTTATGAGTACTTTAATTACAGTGTTGTAGGAAATAAATTAATCGCATACACTTCAAACCCTTATGTTAACTCAAATAATATTTACGAAATAATTCTTAGCCCATCAGGTGGACAGGTTAAAGAATTGGTTAATGATGGTTTAAATAATGTAACTATAAGGTCAGTAAATATGGTAAATAACCGCGTATTTATAAGTACAAATAATGGTGTTTTTGAAAGGGCTTATTCTGAATTTATTGAATATAAATAAGTTTAAATTTTCACGCCGCCCATATCACATATCTTAAAGAACTCAGTCTCGCTTACTTTGCCAACGCTAAGGCGCGAAAGACGAATAAGATCCATGTTTTTAAAGAAAACATCCTTTTTTAATGCTTCAAGGGTAACGGTTTTTTTAAGGTCTTTATAAGGCGCAAATTCCACTGCCAGCCAGGCTGTTTCTTCGGTTGTAGGGTCCTGAAAGTGTTCTTTTGTAACTTTAGCTATACCAACAATTTCAACCCCTTCGTTACTGTGGTAATAAAAAGCGAGATCGTCTTTTTTCATATCCCTTAAATTATTGCGGGCAGCATAGTTTCTTACGCCGGTCCAATCAGTTTTTTTATCTTTTTTAAATTGATCCCAGCTGTAAGCTGAAGGTTCGGATTTTATAAGCCAATAGTTCATATGAGAATTTATAATGGGGCTGAAATTAAGAAAATTATTAAATTTTAGGGTAATTAATAGCGTAATTCGGTTTGAAAGCCGAGGAGGAATTTCCAAAATCGGGACAAGTTTTCAACTGCGAATTAAAATCTTGTAAACAATTCAAAAAGTGACTAAAATTGGTACTTCAAAAACCAAAATTCATCTAAAATAGTGTTGTTTTTGATTAAAATATACCTACATTTGCACCCGAAATAAAAGCTTTTTAAACACAAATTCACGTAATGACCAGTAAAATTAGCGCATACAAGAGATTTTCGAGTACTTGTTTTGTAATATTTGCCCTATTTCTCTCACTTTCTTTAAGATCAACTGCTTCCGAGCCTGTTGAACATTCTGCTGAGGAAATGAACGCTACTGTTGGCGAACACACAGAAGCAGTAAAAGAACACGATCCAAATGCACCTGTAGATATTGCGGCTGTTGCTTTTGAACATATTTTAGATTCTCACTCCTGGCATTTATGGGGCGAAGATCATGAAGCAGTTGCTATTCCATTACCAGTTATTATTTATTCTTCTACAAAAGGTATTCAATGTTTTTCTTCAGCTAAATTTGAACATGGTCATGCCATTCATAATGGTTACCGTTTGGTAGATGAAGAAATAGTTTCTGATGATACCACCGAAGCTATTTACGACTTTTCTATTACTAAGAACGTAGCACAGTTAATGCTTACAGCGGGTATTTTATTTTTATTGTTCACATCCATTGCAAAAGCTTACAAAAACACGGGAGTTACTTCTGCGCCAAAAGGAAAACAATCTTTCTTTGAACCATTAATTACGTTTGTACGTGATGATATTGCAAAATCAAACATTGGCGCTAAAAGTGATAAATATGTGCCTTATTTATTAACTGTTTTCTTTTTGATCTTATTAAATAACGTTTTGGGTTTAATTCCAATTGGGGCTAACTTAACAGGTAACATCGCTTTTACATTAGTACTTTCAGTTGTTACTTTAATTGTAACCAATGTTAATGCAAACAAACATTACTGGCATCATATTTTTGCTCCACCAGCTCCAAAAGCACTTTACCCGATTTTAGTGCCTTTAGAGATAGTAGGTATTTTTACAAAACCATTCGCATTAATGATCCGTTTATTTGCAAACATTACTGCCGGCCACATTATCGTTATCAGTTTAGTAGGATTGATCTTTGTGTTTAAAACACTTTGGATCTCACCAGTGGCTGTAGGATTTGCATTATTTATTGACGTATTGGAGTGCCTTGTGGCGTTATTACAAGCATACATCTTTACTTTATTAACTGCTTTATTTATTGGTTCTGCTACTGCAGATCACAATGAAGACGGTGTTCATAACGATGAAGATGAAAAAGTAGGAGCACACCACTAATTAAGAATTTAATAATAACAAATAAAAACAAAAAACAATGACTGGAAGTATCGCAGCAATCGGTGCAGGTTTAGCAGCTATAGGCGCTGGAATCGGTATCGGACAAATTGGTGGACACGCAATGGATGCCATTGCACGTCAGCCTGACGCTTATTCAAAAATCCAAACTACAATGATTATTGCAGCTGCCCTTGTTGAGGGTGTTGCTTTATTCGCAGTGGTTGTGGCTTTAATGTCTAAGTAATATTAATGCCCCTTACGGTTGGTAAGGGGCTTTAGTTTTTTTAAAAAAGCAATAAAAAAATCAACATAATGAACAGTTTATTTATTTTAGGTTCTCTTATCACTCCGGGCATTGGTCTTATCTTTTGGACAACCGTTGTGTTCTTATTATTATTGGCTTTACTTGGTAAATACGCATGGAAGCCAATTTTAAATGCAATTAAAACCCGCGAAGACGGAATTACAAAAGCATTAGCAAGCGCTGAAAGTGCCTTGAACGATATGCGCGAGTTAAAATCTAACAACGAAAAGATATTAGCTGATGCACGTAACGAACGTGATACTTTAATTAAAGAAGCCCGCGAAGCAAAGGATGCAATTATTAACGAAGCAAAATCTAAAGCACAAAAAGATGCTGATAGAATTTTAGCTTCTGCAAGAGAGCAAATCATCAATGAGAAAAATGCAGCTGTTACTGAACTTAAAAATCAGGTTGCAACTTTATCTATTGAGATAGCAGAAAAGATATTACGCAGCGAATTGTCTTCTGACGAAAAACAAAAGGCATTAGTAAGTAATTTAATGAAAGACGTAAACCTGAATTAAAATGATCGTTGGTTCAAGATATGCTAAAGCCTTAATTGATCTTGCTGTTGAAAATAAACAGCTGGATGAAACAAGGACAGATATGCAAACAGTAAAACAGGTATGTGACCAAAATCACGAATTTGTTGTTTTATTAAATAGCCCTGTAGTAAAGACAGATAAGAAAACAGAGATCCTTAATTCTATTTTTAGTGGAAAGATCTCAAAGCTAACTTTATCCTTCTTAAACCTTTTGGCTACAAAACGCCGCGAGGCTTATATTCCCGAAATTGCAACAGCTTTTGACGAGCAATTCAAAAGCAAAAAAAATATTACAACCGCTATTATTACTACTGCAACCGGTTTGGATGCAAAACTAAAAACACGCGTGTTAGAGATCGTTAAACAAAATGTTGGTGCAAGCGAAGTTGAGTTAATTGAAAAAGTTGATGCTTCTATTTTAGGAGGCTTTGTACTTTCAATTGCCGACAAACAACTTGATCAAAGCGTGAAACGTAATTTAAATGATCTTAAAAAGAATTTATTAAGCAATAAATATATACCAAGTAATAATTAATAATTGAATCCAAAATAAAATGGCTGAGATAAAACCGGCAGAAGTATCTGCAATTTTAAGACAACAACTAAGCGGCTTTAAAAGCGAAGCTGAATTAGAAGAAGTAGGAACCGTATTACAAGTAGGTGATGGTATTGCCCGTATTTATGGTCTATCTAGAGTTCAATCAGGAGAGCTGATCGAATTTGAAACAGGCTTACAGGCAATTGTATTAAATCTTGAAGAAGATAATGTTGGTGCTGTATTATTAGGGCCAAGCGAAGGTATTAGTGAAGGTAGCCCGGTTAAACGTACTGGTCGTATTGCTTCACTAAAAGTTGGTGAAGGTATGTTAGGCCGTGTAGTAGATACTTTAGGAAATCCTATTGATGGAAAAGGCCCGATTACTGGTGAAACTTATGAAATGCCAATTGAGCGTAAAGCTCCTGGTGTTATTTACCGTCAGCCGGTAACTGAGCCGTTACAAACTGGTATCAAAGCTATTGATGCGATGATCCCTATTGGTCGTGGTCAACGTGAGTTAATTATTGGTGATCGTCAAATTGGTAAAACTGCCGTTTGTATTGACACTATTATTAATCAAAAAGAATTTTATGAAGCAGGTCAACCTGTTTATTGTATATATGTAGCAGTTGGTCAAAAAGCGTCTACAGTTGCAAACATCGTACGTATTTTAGAAGAGAACGGTGCA
Source organism: Bacteroidota bacterium (assembly GCA_013816615.1). Taxonomy (GTDB): domain Bacteria; phylum Bacteroidota; class Bacteroidia; order B-17B0; family Aurantibacillaceae; genus Aurantibacillus. The sequence continues at coordinate 3,054 of JACDED010000019.1, read as the reverse complement.
ATGGCTTACACAGTAATTGTTGCTGCTAACGCTTCTGATCCTTCTCCATTACAATTTTACGCTCCGTTCTCAGGTGCTGCAATTGGTGAGTTCTTCCGTGATACCGGTCGCCCGGCTTTGATCGTGTTTGATGATTTATCAAAACAAGCAGTTGCTTACCGTGAGGTGTCATTATTATTACGTCGTCCTCCAGGACGTGAAGCATATCCTGGTGATGTGTTTTACTTACACAGTAGATTATTAGAACGTGCTGCAAAGATCAACAACAATGATTCTATCGCGCAAAGCATGAATGATCTTCCGGCTTCTATCAAACATTTGGTAAAAGGTGGTGGTTCATTAACAGCTTTACCAATCATCGAAACACAAGCGGGTGACGTTTCGGCATACATTCCAACCAACGTAATCTCAATTACTGATGGTCAGATCTTCTTAGAGTCTAACTTATTTAACTCAGGTATCCGTCCTGCAATTAACGTGGGTATCTCGGTATCGCGTGTGGGTGGTAATGCTCAAATTAAATCAATGAAAAAAGTAGCAGGTACTTTAAAATTAGATCAGGCTCAATACCGTGAGTTAGAGGCATTCTCTAAATTCGGCTCTGATCTGGATGCTGCTACAAAATCAGTAATTGATAAAGGTTCTCGTAATACTGAGATCTTAAAACAAGGTCAGTTCTCGCCATTCCGCGTTGAACAACAAATCGCGATTATTTATTTAGGAACCAAGAATTTATTAAGAAACGTTCCAATAAATAAAGTGCGTGAATTTGAAAAAGACTATTTGGATTTCTTAGAGCGTAAGCATAAAAATGTATTGAATGATCTTAAAGCAGGAAAATATACTGACGAGATCACTAACACTTTAGAAGCTGCCGCAAAAGAATTAACTGCAAAATACAATTAATAAGTTTTAAATGTTTAGTGTTTGGTTTTTAATAAACACATTAAGAACTAACACTAATAACTAATAATTATAAAATGCCTAGTTTAAAGGAAGTCAGAAATAGAATAGTATCGGTTGGGTCAACCATGCAAATTACCAGCGCCATGAAAATGGTAAGTGCTGCTAAATTAAAGCGTGCCCAGGATGCTATTACTCAAATGCGCCCTTACGCTAACAAGCTAAAAGAACTTTTAGAGAACGTTAGTGCAAGTGTAGATGCAAGCGAGAATGCGTATGCGCGTAACACCGGTGGAAAAAATTTACTGATCATTGCTATTTCTTCAAACCGTGGTTTAGCGGGTGGATTTAACTCTAACATCATTAAAAAAACCAACCAGTTAATTAAGAACGAATACGCAGGGCAGAACATTACCGTTCTTTCGATCGGTAAAAAAGTGCAGGATGCATTTAAACGTACCTCTTATGGTATTAGCGGAAGTGATCTTCCACACCATGCAGGAAGTTTATTTGATAAATTAAATTTTGACAGCACTTCTATTGTTGCTGAAAAGATAATGGAAGCGTTTTTAACGAAACAATTTGATAGAGTTGTTTTGGTTTATAACCAATTCAGAAATGCCGCAGTACAAATTCCAACTGAAGAACAATTATTGCCTTTAGTGCCAACGAAATCTACAGGAACCGCTACATCAAAAGCGGATTACATTTTCGAACCAAGCCAGGAAACAATTATTAATGAATTAATTCCACGCTCTATCCGTACGCAGTTTTACAAAGCTATTTTAGATTCAGTTGCAAGTGAGCATGGTGCACGTATGACTGCAATGCACAAAGCAACAGATAATGCTAAGGCAATGCAAAAAGAATTAAAAATCACTTATAACAAAGCCCGCCAGGCATCTATTACCAAAGAGATCTTAGAGATCGTTGGTGGAGCAGAAGCGCTGAATGGTTAAATAAGATTAAATATTAAAAACCCTTTACGTTTTGTAAAGGGTTTTTTGTTTCCTTAACAATAGTTTCATTAAAACGCAAAACAAAACTGCACCTTTGAGCGTATATATAGATATTAAACCTACATTACAAAACTTTAAAAGCTTCTTTAAATAAATGATCATACTTCTCTTTTTAATTCTGCACTGGTACCTTTCTCTTTTTGGACAGACTTTTTTCCTTCATCGCTACTCGGCCCACAAAATGTTTACGATGAATAAATTCTGGGAAAAGTTCTTTTATATTTTCTCTTGGGTAACGCAAGGGTCTTCTTATTTAAACGCCCGCGCTTATGCTATTCTTCATCGCATGCACCATGCCTACAGTGATACAGAAAAAGATCCGCATACACCTCACTTTTTTAAAGATGCATATCACATGATGTTGCACACACGCGCTATTTATAATGATGTATTAAATAAACGCGTTACTGTTGACGATAAATTTGATCGTAATTTTCCCGAATATCCTGTAATTGATAAAATTGCCGATAGTTGGTATACACGTTTATCATTTGCAGCTTTGTATATTGCTTTTTATGTTGTTTTTGCAACGCATTGGTGGATGTTCTTATTTTTGCCTATTCACTTTTTTATTGGGCCAATACAAGGCGCTATTGTTAATTGGGCCGGCCATAAATACGGTTACCGTAATTTTGATTGCCCTGACAAATCAAAGAATACTTTTTTTCTTGATATTTTTTTAATGGGCGAATTATTTCAAAATAATCATCACCAGGCGGGCGCAAGACCTAATTTTGCTGCTAAATGGTGGGAGCTTGACCCAACGTATCCTATCATTTGGTTGTTTGATAAGCTCAGGATCATTAAATTAGCCAAGTAAAAAAGGCTAATGCGCTTAAAATTTTTCGCTGCAATTTCTCTCCTCATTATTTTATTTCCCTGCTGTAAACTTATTGGTTTGCATTTTGATGTCGAAAATCCAAAAAAACCTGGTGTTTATCCCGAATTAACAAAGGCACAAAAAATATTGGCGCAAAAAACAATAAAACGCACTTGTTTTGATGTTAAGAGTCCGCTGCAAGCAATGAACAGTGGGATTTCAACACTATATTGTCTGAAACTATTGATATCATTGGTTTTTATTATGTGAGTTGCTTTGTATCTTTGACTATGATTAAGAAAAGCAATCTCC
>JACDED010000018.1 GCA_013816615.1 Bacteroidota bacterium | reverse complement strand
ACTCCAAAATAAAACTCTTTAGAGCCAATTTAAGAGGCGTAACTGATGTTAAATTCTTCTTGTTTAGGTTAGGGAAACTGTTTGCTTAATGAATCTGCTCCCCAGAAAATTAAGTTGACCCGTTATTTATCACAGCCATTAAAATAAAGATGTGCAAAGAAAAAATAAAACTTAGCGTGTCTCTGTGGTTATAAAATAAATATCGCCGCAACGATCATGATCAGAATAATAACAAGGTATTGCCAAACGTCAACAAAATAAGGCGAAAGTTTTTTCCAGGTTCCTTTCATCTTAAAAATAAATTACCATTTTGCATTTGGATGCATGCGTGGTAAGGATTGCATCTCGGCCAAAATATAACTTAAATGCTCGCTGTGTAATCCTTTACGGCTGCCGGTTTGCACGTACGTTCCTTCAGGCATAACCAAATTTGCTTTTGTAAGCAATTGATTCATCTCCTTTTCCCAATTAGGCTTTAAAGCCGAAAGATCAACAGCAATGCCTTCTTTGATTAAGATAGCATCTACTTCATTCATCTCAAATAATTCGCCACCATAAGCCCAGATCTCATTCAATCCTTTTTGCAAACGGTTAAAGCTTTCTTCAGTTCCATTACCAAAGCGGTTCACCCAACTAAAGCTATGGCGTTTATGATAGGTAATTTCTTTTATTGATTTTGATGCAATGCCCGCTAATGTTTCATCTTTACTTTCTGCAAGCGCAGTGTAAAATGCAAGATCAAAACAATCAACCATTGCTTGTCTTATAATAGTTTTTGCATAATCACCATTTGGTTGTTCGGTAATTAATGCATTAAAATATTCGCGATCGTTTCTAAAAAACGCAAGATCATCTTCTGTTCTTCCTTTACCTTCTGTTTTTGCTGCGTATTCTAACAAAGCTTTTCCTCTGCCAAAAATATCCAAAGCAATATTCGTTAATGCAAGATCTTCTTCTAAAAAAGGGCCGTGGCCTGTCCACTCGCTTAAACGCTGCGCTAAAATTAAACTTGTATCACCAAGTCGTAAACTATAATTGAACAGTGCTTCTTTCATTTAATTAAAGGTTTTTAAAGATGAAGGTTTTGAAGAATTTTGCTGCGCCGATTTTAAATATTTTATAAAATTGCTCAACTGTTTGCTAATTGTAATACATTTTTCTTTCAAAAGTTCATGTGTTTCATTATCAATATAACCAATTTTTTGAGTCAAATATAATTGAGTTCTTAGTTCTCCACAAGAACCTTTCGCAATAACTAAAAAATAAATGAACTGACTATTTCCTTCTCTTTCAAATCCTTCAGCAATATTTGAAGGTATTGATATTGCTGATTTTCTTAATTGGTCTCTAAGCGCAAAGTCTTTATTTAGAGTTGGATTATTTGTTTGATTATAAACCAGCTCACAAAGTTCTACTGCCTTCTTCCAAGCTTCTAACTCTTCAAAAGAACTTATTTTTGCCATTAATCAATCTTTAAATTTTCAAAACTTTTAACTTTTATTACCGCTTACATGTGGCCAACGCCATCAGGAATTTGATAAAAAGTTGGGTGACGATATATTTTATCGTTTGATGGTTCAAAGAAAGAACCCATATCTTCGGGGCTGCTCGCTACAATAGCAGCGCTTGGTACAACCCATAAAGACATTCCTTCGCCGCGACGTGTATAAAGATCACGTGCATTTTGCAATGCCATTTCTTTATCATACGCGTGTAAATTGCCGCAATGCACGAACGGTTGTCCCGCTTTTTTTTGTACAAATACTTCCCACATAGGGCCTTGAGAATCGTTACTCATAATATTTTGCTTGATCTTTTAATTGGCATCAAGGCTTGTTTTAATTAATTTTTATTAAGCGGCTTCGTAATTTTCGTTTTGTTTTTTAGCGTAAACTGTTGCTGCTTCGCGTACCCATGCACCTTCTGCATGCGATTTATTGCGTGATGCCAAACGTTCTTTATTACAAGGTCCGTTTCCTTTTATCACCGCTTTAAATTCTGTCCAATCCGGTTCGCTAAAATCGTATCCTTTTTTAGCTTCGTTCCATTTTAAATTTTTATCAGGCACTGTTAATCCTAAATATTCAATTTGCGGCATGCTTTGGTTTACAAAACGCTGACGTAACTGATCGTTGGTTTCACGCTTAATGCGCCATTTAATTGCATTTTCGCTATTTGGGCTTTCAATATCCGGCGGGCCAAACATCATTAAAGTTGGGTACCACCAACGGTTCAAAGCATCCTGCGCCATTTCTTTTTGAGCCGGTGTACCAAAAGCCAAATGCGTCATTAATTCATACCCCTGGCGTTGGTGAAAGCTTTCTTCTTTACAAATACGCACCATTGCACGGGCATAAGGCCCGTAAGAAGTGCGTTGTAACATTACCTGGTTCATTATGGCAGCGCCATCCACCAGCCAACCCACTGCACCAACATCGGCCCATGTTAAAGTTGGGTAATTAAAAATAGAAGAATATTTTGCCTTGCCTGTAAGTAAGGCGTCTAACATCTCATCGCGGCTAGTACCAAGCGATTCGGCTGCTGTATATAAGTATAAACCATGTCCACCCTCATCCTGCACTTTTGCCAAAAGCACCAATTTAGAGCGTAAACTTGGGGCACGGGTTATCCAATTACCTTCCGGCAACATACCAACTATCTCGCTATGCGCGTGCTGAGAGATCTGGCGAATTAAATGCTTGCGATAATTCTCAGGCATCCAATCCTTTGGCTCAATCATATCGTTTTTAGCCAATTTGGCTTCGAAAAGATCTTCAAAATTTACAACTCCCATATTTTTTAAGGTAATAGTTCTTACAAAGATAGGATTTATGCGGTTTTTATCCAAAAAATTGGTGGATTTATCCTGTAGGTTGGTCGTATTCTCAAATAAATTTTTTTATCCCTCCTAAAGCCCTATTTTTGCACACTATTTATTGAATTATGGCACGTTTTCACACCCTAAAAGTTAAAGATATTAAACGCGAAACTGTAGATGCGGTTTCTGTGGCTTTCGAAATTCCACCTCAACAGCAACCTGAGTATCAATTTAAACAGGGACAATATATTACCTTAAAAATGAACATTGGAGGTGAAGAAATTCGTCGCTCATACAGTTTATGTTCCAGTCCTTATGATAAAGAATTACGCGTTGCTATAAAAGCGGTAAAAGGCGGTAAAATGTCTACTTACATAAACGGCGAATTAAAAGTGGGTACAAGTATAGATGTAATGACACCGATGGGTTCATTCTACTCTGTTCTTTCAGGTGGAAACAAAAAGAATTATTTATTGTTTGCTGGTGGTAGTGGTATTACGCCAATGATGAGCATTATAAAAAGTGTTTTGTATGTAGAAAAACAAAGCACCGTTACTTTAATTTACGCTAACAAAAATGAAGAAAGCGCTATTTTTAGAAATGAATTGGATGCTTTAGTAAGTTCAAATCCAAATTTAAAAGTGGTGTTTGTTTTTGATATGCCGGTGACTAAAATCTCGGAATTACAAACAGGATTAATTAGTTCGGATAAAGCAAAAGCATTGATGGAAAATTTTGGCGGAACAAATGCAGATGAATATTTTATTTGTGGTCCCGGGCCAATGATGGAGAATGTAAAAGTTAGTCTTGAGAATTTAAAGATTGCAAAAGAAAAAATTCATATAGAATATTTTACCGCAGTTATTGATGCGGTAAATAAAGCGGAAAATAATACCATTGGTGCGGATGTAAAATCAAAAATAACTGTTTTACAATACGGCATTGAAACTAATTTTGAATTAAAAACAAGTAGTATTAGCTTATTGGATGCAGCTATAGAAGCCGGTGTTGACGCGCCTTTCAGTTGCAAAGGAGCGGTTTGTTGTACCTGCCGTGCTAAAGTTTTAGAAGGAAAAGTAAAAATGGATGCTAATTTTGCATTAACCGATGCAGAAGTAGAAGAAGGTTTTATTTTAACCTGCCAATCGCATCCACTTACAGAAAAAGTGGTGATCGATTACGATGCTTAATTACTTTATTTTAATCTTTTCATTTATACCCGGTTTATTTTTTTTCAATAACCTTGGTGAAAATTAATTTAATTTGTTTACTTTGGTTGATACAAAAATCTTACCGTGAAAAACAAATTATTTAAATCGTTGCTGCTTACTTTTATTTTTGTAAGCCTAAAAGGCCTTTGTAATTTTGAACAGCCTAAATTATTATTTGAAGAAAATAAAGGCCAGGTTGTTAATGCAGAGGGTAAAGTATTGAACGAAGTACTATTCCGTGCAAATTTGCCGGGTGCCAGCATTTGGATAACAGAAAGTGGTATTATTTATAATTTTTTCAAGAGCGATAAAAAAGAAACGTTCGGTGCTGAAGAACAAAATAAAAAAAACCTGGTTAAAAATTTTGATTGGTACAGAAATGTAATGAACTTAAAGAACGCCAGCATTTCGAAAAAAAATTTAAAAACTTTTGATCAAACAGAATTTAATTACACGTATCACCGTTCAAATAACACTACTATTGTAGCCGGGCTTTTTAAAGAACTTGTTTTTTTTAATATTTACGAAGGTATTGACTGGCGTTTATATATTGATAACGGCCACATTAAACAGGAATTTATTGTAAACCCAACTGCTGATGTTGATTTAATAGATCTTGAATATATAACCTCAACAGATATCGAAATTAAAGATACCAAGATCTCTTTTAGCAACCCGGTGGGTATTTTTACAGAAGGCGATCTGTATTGTTATCAAAATGAAAAAAGCAATACTGTAAAAGCAACATATTCATCTGTTAGGCAAACCAAAATTATTGAGGGTATAAAAATTTATACGCACGCAGTAAAAATAAAAGCAAATGATGTTGATCATAATAAAACACTGGTTATAGATCCGGTATTGGATTGGTCAACCTTTTACGGTGGAAGCAATGATGAAGACGGTCACACAATCTATAGTGATGGCACATATACCTGGGTTAGCGGTCATACAATATCCGTGAATTTTCCAACCAATAATCCCGGTTCGCCAACCTATTTCCAGGGAAGCATTGCGGGTGCAGGTGATGTTTTTATTTTAAAATTCAACAACATTGGCAACTTAATATGGGCCACTTATTTTGGAGGTACAGGAAGTGATGAAGCTGCTGCAATTTATAGCGATGGAACAAATGTTTGGGTTGGAGGTTATACAAATTCTACAGATCTTCCGGTTTTAAATCCAGGCGCAGGTGCTTATTTCTCAGGAACAAATGCAGGAACTGTAGATTGCTTTATTGCGAAATTTAATACACTTGGTACACTTTTATGGAGCACTTATTTTGGAGGTATTACAAATGATAATATAAGCGCTATACACGTTAAGAATAACGAATTATTTGTTGGTGGCACCAGTGATTCTCCTAATTTTCCAATACTGAATTCCGGAAATTATTTTCAAAATTATGCAGCAGGTAATGATGGTTTTATTTTAAAATTTGGCCCAACCAATAATTTGATCTGGTCTACTTTTCTTGCAGGAACCGGCAACGACCTTATTACAAGTATACAAACCAACAGCAACAGCTTGTTTGTTGGTGGTTATACGAATTCAACTGATTTTGTAACACTTAATGCGGGTACTTTTTATCAGGGAAATGTAGCCGGAACTTATGATGGTTTTATTTCAAGGTTTACACTTAGTGGCTCACTGGCATGGAGCACTTATTTTGGAGGAAACAGCACGGATAGGATCCATGGCTTAACCCTTAGTAACAGCGCTGTATGGATTACCGGTACAAGTAGTTCAACCAACATGCCTTTGTTTAATCCCGGAGGTTCAAGCTACAATCAAAGTGTTAATAATGGTTTTAGTGATGGGTATATTTCTAAATTTGATTTTAACGGAACGTTACAATGGTCGAGTTACTATGGTGCCTCTTCTACCGATTTTTTAACGAGTATTGCCTCAGATGGTAAAAATGTATTTGTTGGCGGTTATACCAATTCAACTAATTTATTTACACAAAACCCCGGTACGGGTGGTTATTATCAAAGTGCTAATGCAGGGTTTTTTGATGCTATATTATTAAAATTCGATTCGGCATCGGCCTGTAAGTGGGCAAGTTATTATGGCAATTCATCTAACGATTACATAAGTGCTATGGCCTGTAATGGTAGCAGGATCCTAACTACTGGCTACACACAATCTTTTTTCCTTCCAACATACAATACAGGTTTTGGCGCTTATTACCAAAATACAAACAGTGGCGCTTCAGGCCTTGATTGTTTTATATCCACATTTAAAAACTGTACAAATCCTACTTTAACCATTACAACTTCGCCGCCATGCGTTGGTAATCCTTTAAATTTAACGGTTAATGGTTATCCCGGTGCAACATATTTATGGTTTGGCCCACTTGGTTTTAACTCTTCGTTTCAAAGCCCAACTATACCCAACATTACAACTGCCAATGCGGGCAATTATTCTTTGATCGTAGATGTTCCTAACGGTTGTAGTAATTCTACTTTGGTAACATTATCAATTAATCCAGCGGCAAATGTAACAGTAGCGGGTGCCGCCACTATTTGCGCAGGCAGCGCCATAAATTTATCAGCCGGCAGTGCGCAACAATATTTCTGGCAAGGCCCAAACAGTTATACTACAAATACGCAAAATCCAACCATATCAAACGCAAATACTATACATACAGGTTATTATGTTGTAAAAGGTTTTGATTCGAATAATTGCTATAAGAAGGATTCGGTTTTTGTACAGGTAAATTTGTGTACAGATCTAAATGAAATAAATAATTCCGCTTCTGTTTTTATTTATCCAAATCCAGGCAAAAATAGTTTATATGTAGAAGGAATTCCTAATTATGAGAATGCAATTGTAACAATTATTGATTCGCAAGGAAAAAAAGTGCGTTCAGAAAAGCTAAAAGGTGAGGTAAATATTTCCGAATTACCTACAGGAATATACGTAGTTAATATATTTTCAGATCAAAAAATTTTATTGAGCCAAAAAATTATTAAAGAAAATTAATTCTTTTTTTTATTGATTTTTTCTACGTTTTTTTACCGGTATCTAATTTGATTTAGAATTTGAGTGTAGATTTTTTTCCACACTTAAAAACAGCTGTAAGCCTTGCAAACAAAGGAACGTGTATAGTTATTAACAAAATCAAAACTGATTGTTACTAAACCTTTACGTTTTTAAATTCCAAAATTAAATCTTTGATTAAATGAGTGAGAACTTAGTTTGAGCTAGTGAAAAAAAGCACTTGTTTAAAAAGTTAATGTTATTTTTATAAAAGATTTTGGAACCAATTTTTGTTAAATCACGTATTTAAGACAGAAACTAAACAAGATCATCGAAAATAAAAATAGATGCCTATGAAATATTTTACCCAAACCCGATTCCTTTTTTTGTGTTTTCTCTTTTTAATGAGTTTACACAATCAATTAAAATCACACTCTGTGCAAATTGCATATTGTGTTGATTGTAATGGTAACTTAAGAATATTTGTTGAGCATTGGCACGGTACCGCCAACCCAAATACAACAAACATGACAATTAGCTTGAATGTGAACAATAACGTCACCACTCAAACTCAGTCGCCCGCTTTTGGTTTAATTAATGTTCCTTTTAGTCAGTTACCGGGCTGTGTTACACCAATTACTTCAGTAGCAGGCTGCCCGGGCCAAATGAATACTTATAACGACTGGGTAGTTTATGATTATATTAACTTACCGGCAAATACACCTATCGCTTTTACAATTATTAGTGGTAACAACTCTTTTACATCAGATGGTTGCGGTATGTATCCCTTAACTGTTAATTTTACAATTCCCGGTTCAATAACGAGTGGTACTCCTGTTACAGTTTGTGCTGGCGCCCAAACACAGGCGATACCCGTACCTGCTGGTGTTAACTGGACTAATAATAACCCTGCTATTGGCTTGCCTGCAAATGGCAATGGCCCAATCGCACCTTTTACAGCAGTTGGCCCTGCAGTAGGTGTAATTACCTATACAAACGCTTGTGGTATTAATAGTACAACTATCAATGTAGTTCCTGCTTTATCTTCTTCATTTGCAAGTAATGGTAGTGGCGCTGGTGTTTGCATTGGCACAGCGGTTTCCTTTACTAATACTTCTCCAATATCTTCCGGCTGGCAGTGGAATTTTGGCAACAATAACACATCCACTCTACAAAATCCTACTTATGTTTATCCGGCACCAGGAACTTATACGGTTTCTTTAACGGTCACAAATGGTAACGCGTGCCCCGGCACGAATACACAAGTCGTCACCGTTAAACCCATGCCCGTGCCCGCCTTTACTATAAATCCTACCTGTGCGAATACAGGTACAGTGCCTATAATTAATGGCTCAACAATACAATCTGGCACAATGAACTATCAATGGACGATGACCGGCTCAACACCAAATTCGGCTACCATTCCAAGTCCTACTGCTTTTTATAATACGCCCGGTAATTATTCGGTCAATTTATTATTAACATCTGTAGGGGGTTGTACCGCTACTTTAACCAAGACTGTAACTATCTTTCCGAAGCCTACTATCTCATTTACTGCAAACCCGGTATGCCGCGGTTTAGCAAGTGTTTTTATTAATAATAGTAACGTTGCAGCGCCAAGTACAATTACAACGTGGGCTTGGGATTTTAATAATGATAATATCACTGATAATACCACTATTGCACCAAGCAATATTTTTGCAACAGATGGTGTTTTTCCGGTTGAACTAAAAGGCGTGACTGGTAACGGTTGTCGTGATTCAGCGCTTGTAAATATTACAGTGCATGCCACACCAACAGTTGCATTTAACCTGGCCAATAATTGTACGAACACAAATATTTTATTGAATAATACTTCTGCAATAAACGCCCCTTCTTCACTTACCGGTTTTGCCTGGGCTTTTGGTCCGGCAGCTACACCGCTTACAAGCAATGTTAGTTCGCCGCCAAATTTAGCTTACAGCACATCTGGTATTAAAACAATTACATTAACGCTTACAAGTAATAACAGTTGTACCGCAACGGCCACAAGAACAGTTCAAATATATGTATCGCCAACAGCTTCTTTTAATGCCAACCCTGTTTGTTCTGGTATTACAACAACATTTACAGATCTTTCTACACCTGCGGGACAAATAGCAAACTGGGATTGGGACTTTGATAACAACACAACAATTGATGCTACTACCCAAAATCCAAGTAATTTATTTCCTTCATCCGGAAGTCATATTATAAATTTAATTGTAACATCTACCAATGGTTGTAAGGATACACTTACTAAAACAATATCTGTTTTTGGAAGAGGAGTTATTGATTTTGGTCCAACAGCTGTATGTTTTAATACACCTACAGCTTTCACAAATTCTACGTCTATAACTGTTAATGCAAATACCGGAAGTGTAGCTAATTCGTTATGGCTCTTTGGTGATCCTGCAGCCGGCACTTCAACACAGCTAAACCCTATTTACACTTATACTACTGTAGCAAATAGTACAATTACTACTGTTTACCAGGCAACATTGTATGTAACTACCTCAAACGGTTGTAAAGATTCCTTAACAAAACCCGTAACTGTTTACAGTATACCAACCGCAGACTTTACAGCAGATTCTGTTTGTTTAGGCTCACCAACACATTTATTAAACGCTGCTAATAATAATGGCCTTCCATTCTTTTTATTCTCATGGGATTTTAATGGCGATAACATTTCAGATCTTAATGCAATACCTGCAAATTTTGTTTTTCCAACATCAGGAAATAACCCTGTAACTTATACAGTTTGGACTTCCCCAAATGGAGGTTTATTAACCTGCCCTAATAAAATTACTAAAAACGTTTGGGTACATCCAACACCAGTTGCTGCTATTACGCATGTTAACAGATGTATTGATTTGCAACCAAATTTAATGGATGGGGTAAACTCTACACTTGCCGTTGGAACAATAACCAACTATGCTTGGGATTTTGGTAATGGAAATACCAATTTAACCAATCCTTTGTCGCCAACTTCATTCAGTTATAATGCTGCTGGTAATTATGTTGTTACTTTAACTGTAACATCCATGGCAGGATGTACGAATACATCTACTCAAACTGTTGAGGTATGGGAAAGACCATATGCTAATTTTTCTTATACAAAAGTATGCGCAGGCAAACAAACCAAGTTAACAGGTAACCAATTACCTAATAGCGGTACAATAGCAACATACCAATGGGATATGAATAATAGCTTATCAACTATTGAAACTGCGGGCGGACAGGTTACGTATACATTTAACACCGGTGGTTTAACACCCATTAATTTATTGGTAACAACAGATAAAGGGTGTAAAAATACTATTCCCGGTAATGTTTATATTAATTACAATCCTAAAGCTAACTTTTACGCTCCTAAAAGAGCAGGGTGTACGGATCTTTGTATTAAAATATACGATAGCACTGCTGCAATAACCGGCCCAGCAGCATTATCAAGCTGGGAATGGAGTTTTGGAAATCAAATGTATACAACCAGTAATCAAAATAACACACAGTACACATGTTATAGTAACTCTTCTAACCAAATTGTAAAAGATTACAGCATTAAGTTAATTGTAAGAACAGATAGTGGTTGTGTTGATTCGTTAAACAGAAATAAGTATGTTAAAGTATATCCTAAGCCACTTGCAGATTTTGAATGGAAAGGACAAGAGGGTGATATTTTAACACCTAGTATTGCTTTTCAAAACACATCAATTGGGTATAGCAGTTACCATTGGTATTATAATGATGGCATTAACATTACCGATTCCACTCACTTAAATCCTGTACACTATTTTACTACAGACATTCCTCGCGATTTTAATGTTTTCCTTGCTGTAAGAAATCAGTACGGTTGTAAAGATACTATCAGTAAATATATTGAGATCGGACCTGAATACACTTTTTACATTCCAAATACATATACACCCAATGGTGATGGAGTAAATGATATGTTTACAGGAACAGGTATCGGAATAAAAGCATACAAAATGTGGATCTACGATCGCTGGGGTGAAAAATTATATTACACCGAAGATATTACTAAAGGTTGGGATGGCAGTGTAAAAGGCAAGCCAGACAAAGATAAGCTGGATGTTTATACTTACAGGGCAGTTGTTACTGATCTTTGGAACAAAGAGCATGAATACGTTGGACATGTTACAGTCTTAAAATAATTTAAGACCATAACATTTTAACCTCCTTTGTAAATTTCTATTAAAAATCTTCCAAGATCATAATTTATTTCTATTGGCTTATTCTTGCCAATAGAAATATTTATTCCGTTTTGCGCATTGCTGATATCGTTTAAATTTTTTTTACCAGAGGGTAAAATATAAAAAACCGAACTGGCGTCTTTAGGAAAACTATGGTTTTGCTTTCGCGAACGTTTTGAAGTAAGTGTTATATTATAAAGTTTATACGGCTCCGTATCTATTGAATAATATTTTTTAGGGCCTATCGTTACTCGTTTTTGATTAAGATAAAAAAATGCCGTATCGTTTTTTCCTCGCTGCTGATTAAAAATAAATATCTTATTCTTATCATTTCTTTTTTTATTTTCTTTTACATAAGTAACACCTGTAAAGTACATTTTTACAATCATTTCAGAAGTGTTTTCGTTTTCAGCAAAGCTTTTAATAAAATATAAATTAGCGCCAAGCGATTTTCCTTTTGCTTTAATAAGATTATACCAATTGGAAACAAGCATGTTATTATGGTCTCCCGAAATTTTAACAGTCGCTATAAACTGCAGTTTAAAAGTGTCTTTAACGTCTTCTATATACTGCATTTCTGTAACAAAATAATCGTGTTTATAAGTTGATTGCTGTACTACTTCAACGCTTTGTGAAAAAAAAGAAGTAAACGAAATTTGAAATATTAAAACACAAAGCCATTTCATATATTGAATGTACTATATAAAATAAAAAAAGCCAAACATTGCTGCCTGGCTTTTAAAATTCTCTCCCGCCCTCACCAAAGAGGGGCATAAAAAGTTTAGTGTTTGCTTAAATAATCGGCAACGCCTGCATGTGTGTCCTTTAAACCTTCGCTACCTTTTGTCCAGTTAGCAGGACAAACTTCGCCGTTCTCTTCAAAAAACTGTAAGGCATCAACCATACGCAAGGTCTCTTCAACATTTCGGCCTAAGGGAAGATCGTTGATCAATTGATGGCGAACAACTCCGTTCTTATCAATTAAATATAAACCACGGTAAGCGATCATTGGTCCTGTTGCAATAAGATCACCTGCATCATTCACATCATAATCACCAAACAAAGTTCCATAATTTAAAGAAATTGTTTTTGTAGTATCGGCAACAATTGGATAAGTAACGCCTTTTATACCACCTGCTTTTTTCTCCATTTGCAACCAGCCCCAGTGGCTTTCTTCGGTATCAGTACTACAGCCCACTACAGCAACATTGCGGCTTTCAAACTCTTTTAATTTTTCCTGAAAAGCATGTAACTCTGTTGGACAAACAAACGTGAAATCTTTTGGGTAAAAGAAAAACACAACATGTTTTTTTCCAAGGTATTGATCTAAAGAAAAGTCTGCAACTATCTCTCCACCTTTAATTACTGCACCCGCTTTAAACGAGGGCGCTTTTTTTCCTACTAAACTTGACATATATATAATTTTTAATTGATTTAATATTTTGTGTAAAAGTATAAATTAGTTTTTAAACAGATTTAAAGTATTATTGCTTAAAATTAAACAAGTTAACAAATATTAGTATGAGTATTGAAATTAATAAACCCGCGCCTGATTTTAAATTATTTAATACCGTTAAAAAAGAGGTGACATTGAGCGAAAACAAAGGGAAAAATGTGCTTTTACTATTTTTTCCGTTGGCTTTTACCAGTACCTGCACAGCAGAATTATGTAATATTCGGGATAATTACGCTATGTATGATGATCTAAATGCAGTGGTATATGGTATCTCAAACGATTCGTTATTTGTACTCGGCAAATTCAAAGAAGAACAAAAGTTAAATTTTGATCTTTTGAGTGATTTTAATAAAACCGTTTCTTCAGCTTATGATAGTTTATATCCCGAATTTATCTTTGGAATGCAGGGTGTAAGTAAACGTGCGTCGTTTATAGTTGATAAAAATGGAATACTTCAGTACTCCGAAATTCTTGAAAAAGCCAGCGATTTACCTAACTTTGCCGCAATAAACGCTTGTCTGGAAAAATTAAAATAAGCTGTGGCATTAAAATCATTTTTTAATAAAGAATTAGTTGAAGCCGGTTGTGACGAAGCCGGAAGAGGTTGCCTTGCAGGCCCCGTTTATGCTTCTGCTGTAATTTTACCAAAAAAATACAGGAACAAATGGCTTAACGACAGTAAGAAACTGAGTGATGCCGATCGTTATGAACTACGTCCCGAGATCGAAGAAAAAGCACTTGCATGGGCTGTTGGCATCGTTGATCATAAAGAAATTGATGAAATAAATATTTTAAATGCTTCTTTTTTAGGAATGCATCGTGCTATTGATCAATTAAAATTAAAGCCTGAATTATTATTGATCGATGGCAATCGGTTCAATGTTTACAAAAGCATTCCACATCAATGCATTATTGGTGGTGATGCAAAATATTTAAGTATAGCTGCGGCAAGTATTCTTGCAAAAACCTACCGTGATGATTTTATGAAAGCCGCTGCTTTAACGCACCCTGAATATAGCTGGGAAAGTAACATGGGTTATGCCACCCGTAAACACCGGGACGCAATCCGTTTACATGGCGTGACGCCAATTCACCGCATGAGCTTTACATTACTTCCTGCCCAGCTTGAACTGGACCTTGAAACGGAATTTGATCTTGAATCCACGCAGGATGCTAATATAGATCTTGAATTGGAAACAGAGTAATCCACACTCTTTAATGTAAAACTCTGTCTTTTTTTTCTTTTTTGAAATTCAATTTTTTGTAGTTTAGATAACTGTGTCAGTTCTTAAGAAAATAATTTTTGGTGTATTTGTTGCTGCCTCGCTTGGACTTGGAGTTTGGGCCTATTTCAATTTAAAGGATAGTAAAAAACCAACTGCCGAAGCGCTCTCCGTTTTACCGGATAATTGTTTGGTATACTTAAATACAAATGATTTTTTTGAATTAAATAAAAAGATAAATTCTCAAAGTTTAATTGCTGATAAATTAAAAAT
Organism: Bacteroidota bacterium; assembly: GCA_013816615.1. GTDB lineage: Bacteria > Bacteroidota > Bacteroidia > B-17B0 > Aurantibacillaceae > Aurantibacillus. The sequence goes on along the minus strand of JACDED010000018.1, from coordinate 33,354 downwards.
GTTTGGTGATGTGAATTTATTTTGCTCTGCCCTTCACTCGTTTGATTCTATTTTTACTTCAAACTCAACATTGGAAGAAATGTTGAAGAAAAATACCATTCATTTTGCTTTATACGAACAAAACTTAAACTGGCTGGCAACCTTTAACATTAAGCGTTTGGGAAATCAGGAGTTTATCACTGAAGAATTAGCTAAAATTTTAAAAGCACAAAAAAAGGAAAACGATACTTATGAATTTGCGATCAATAAACACACTAATTTTTATTTTAAATTAAGTGCAGGTATTGCATTGTTATCAAATGCTCCTGAAACAATAGAGAGTGCATTAAATAAAACAACACCAAAGCTTCAAAAGAACAAAGCTTTTGTTGCCTTTAAAAATACTTTAGAAGAAAATAGTTTATTATCCATTTATGTTGACCACAAAAATTATTCTAAAAGTAAAATTACATCCAAATTAAACCTGGCACTAGCGCTTAAAAACGGTTTCTCTGCCGGAAACCTTGCCATCGAGCCTTCGCAGCTTACTATAAATGGTTATTTACAGCCTGATACATCTGAAATTATTTCTGCATTTTATGATCAGGATCCGCAATCACCAACTTTTTTAAATTTACTTCCAAATAATACAACAGCATTTAAGGCTTACGGCTTTAGTTCTTTTTCCGACCTAAATAAAAAAATGCCAAAACTAAATTCTAAGTTCTGGAAGCTAGCAAGTGATACGGCGCTCTTTAATATTGAAGAAGAATTTTATAAGAACACAGAAAGCTACCTTGTAAATTTTGAATCAAAGATCCCTGGCGAAAAATATATATTGCTAAAAGTTGTAGATACTACAAAGGCAATAGAGCATTTAGGCTTTATGAGCGATTCATTAATAATGGAGGATTCTATTTTTATTTATAAATTAAAAAGCAAAGGCTTAAAAACATCAATTAAATTATTCAATTCGTTTTTCGACGCATCAACAAATTATGTTGCTCTTTGCAATTCACATTTATTCTTTTCAGAAAATAAAGACGAATTATTTAGACTGATCATAGAACTTAAAAATGAGGTAAATATTACCGGGAACGAAAGTTTTAATCTTTATAAAAACCAAAACCTTTCTGAATATTTTAATTACCTTGTTTACAATTCGCCAAATAAAAACCTAAAGGAAATAAGGTCATTCTTTAATTTTGAATCTCCCTATCTTAAAAACCCTTTCGAGAACTTCAAACATTTTTCGTTTTCTGCCGTAAACAATAAAAGCAATTTTATATTTCGCTGGCAATTAATGAATGAAACAGAAATGATCAATAAAGAAAAAAATGTTCTATGGTCCTTAGATCTTGATGCCCCGGCCAGCATGCAAAGCAACGGCTTCATTAATCATACCACAAAAGAAAATGAATTGGTTGTGCAGGATGATGAACGGGCTCTTTATCTCATCAATGCAAAAGGAACTGTTTTATGGAAAAAGAAATTAAATGAAAAAATAAATTCTAAGATCTTTACCGTAGATATTTTTAAAAATAATAAATTCCAATTGCTATTCAGTTCGGAAAATTATTTGCACCTGATAGACAGGAATGGAAACTATGTGCAGGGTTACCCTGTAAAGCTTCCAGCAGCGGCAAGTTCTGAGCTTTCTGTTATTGATTATGATAATGATAAAGATTATCGTTTATTTATTGCCTGCAAAAACAAAATGATCTATAACTATTCCATTTTTGGTGTAAAGGTTGAAAAATTTATTTCGGTTAAAACTGATAACGAAGTTAATTTACCGGTGCAATATGCAAAAGTTGGTTTAAGCGATTACCTTATCACTGCTGATAATGAAGGCAAGATCTATACTTTTAGTCGCAAGGGTGAAGGTAGGATCGGATTAAAAAACAAAACAATAGAGAATTGTTCTGCATTTTATATTGACGCTACAAATAATATAAACTCTACTTACCTGGTGTATGTAGACGATAAAAATAATCTTATAAACAAGATCTCTTTTTCTGATAAAAAAGTAATTGCGAAATTAAATATGGGTATCGAAGCTGCAAATGCTAAATTCGTAAATGTAGATGATAATAAAGCAACTGACGTAATAATTACAAAACCTAATTCGATCCTCGCTTATAATTTAAGTGGAAATTTATTATTTGAAAAAACCATTGAGAGCGAATTAAGCACAAGCGATTTTTATGGTGACGATAATCATGCTTTATATTTTTCTTACAGCAATAGCAAACAGGAATTGATCATAACGGATCAGTTAAAACAAAATACAAAATCAATCAAGGCAACAGCGCAGCCTTTAATAAGCGATCTGTTTAACGACAACAAAAAATATTTAATTATTACAGATGGCAACCACCTAAATTGTGTAGCACTTTAGTAAACAAAAGTTCCGAACTCGGAATTGATCGTTACCTTTTTTCCATCACCCTTCTCTACTCTTCCAACAATTTTAGCATCTATGTTAAAGCTTTTGCTAATGGCAATTATTTTTTCTGCAAATAATTCGTCTGCATAAATCTCCATACGGTGGCCCATATTAAATACCTTATACATTTCTTTGTAATCGGTATGGCTTTGTTCGTGAATGGTCTTATACAAAGGTGGCACATCAAATAAGTTATCTTTTATAACATGTAAACCCTCATTTAAAAAATGTAATACTTTAGTTTGCGCACCACCACTGCAATGCACAATACCATCAATATTCTTTCCCATTTCGTAAATTATTTTTTTGATCACAGGCGCGTATGTACGTGTTGGAGAAAGAACTAATTTTCCGGCATCGATTTTTTCTTTGATCTCTTTGCCTTCGGCATCAAAATATGTAACTTCAATTTTATCCGTCAAATTTAATCCTCCGGTATAAACAACACTTTCTGGTAAAGCAGCGTCAAAACTCTCGGGAAATTTTTTAGCTAAATTTTTATTGAACACATCATGTCTCGCACTTGTTAAACCATTGCTTCCCATGCCGCCATTATATTCACTTTCGTAAGTAGCTTTTCCATAACTGCATAAACCAATAACAACATTTCCGGCTTTAATTTTATCGTTAGAGATAACTTTACTGCGATCCATGCGGCAAATCACAGTACTATCAACAATTAAAGTTCTTACAAGATCGCCTACATCAGCGGTTTCGCCACCTGTTGAAGAAATTGTAATTCCATTATCGCGTAAATTTTGTAATACTTCTTCTGTTCCATTGATGATCGCTGAGATAACTTCACCAGGAATTAAATTTTTATTTCTGCCAATAGTTGATGATAATAAAATATTATCGGTAGCGCCAACACAAATAAGATCATCTACGTTCATGATCACAGCATCCTGCGCAATACCTTTCCAAACGCTAAGATCACCGGTTTCTTTCCAATACATATACGCTAAAGCAGATTTTGTTCCGGCTCCATCCGCATGCATTACCAAGCAATGGTCCTCGCTTCCACTCAAAGCATCGGGCACAATTTTACAAAAGGCTTTTGGAAACAAACCTTTGTCTAATTTAGCAATGGCCGCGTGCACATCTTCTTTCCCGGCAGAAACGCCTCTTAATTGGTATTTATTATCGCTCATAACAGGCAACAAAGATAAAAATTTGAATTTATATATATTGCTTATTTTTACACAGTATTTTACCCTATGATCAAAATTTCGATTGTTAATTATACCAATACACTTCCCTTTAAATGGGCCCTGAAACGCAGTGATATCCTTAAAAAGATAGATCTCCAGGAAGATATTCCAAGTATTTGCGCCCAAAAATTAAAGTTCAACCAGGTAGATCTGGCATTAATTCCGGTGGCACTATTAGCTGAATTAGACCATTATTTTATCGAAACGGATTATTGCATTGGCGCAAATGGAAAAGTGGATAGCGTAAAATTATATAGCGAGGTTCCGTTAAACGAAATAAAAAAGGTGACATTGGATTATCAATCCAAATCGTCGATCACACTTACTAAAGTATTATTTAAATTTTTCTGGAAAATAAACGTTCCTTATTCAGATGCCAAGCCCGGTTTTGAAAATGAAATTAAAGATGCTAATGCAGCTGTTGTAATTGGCGACAGAACTTTTTCTTTGAACGGAAAATATAAATACGAATATGATCTTGCTGAGGAATGGAAAAAATTTACCGGCTTACCTTTTGTTTTTGCTGCCTGGGTTAGTACAGAAAAATTACCTTCAGAATTTATCACTGATTTTAATTCTGTTTTAAAACACGGCGTAAATAATATTTTAAAAGCGGTTGAAGATGATTATAATGTAAAAGATCTTTCCAAAGAAAAAACAATTGAATATTTAAGCGAGCGCATCGATTATAATTTAGATGAAGATAAACGTAAAGCCTTAGATCTTTTTTTAGATTATATTAAGAGGCTTTAAAACCATCGCCAATAATGGCTTTCATAGATGCCGGATGACATTTGAACACAACATTTTTTTCGCTAAAAGCGGGTTCTCCATCAAAATGTATCACATCTTTTTCATTTCTTTCAATAATTAATTCGCTGCAGGCAAGCGTTTCAATTAATTTACTCATATCTGCTTTACGACGCATTATTTTTATCAGCAATCCAAAAACTTCGTAAAATTTAAATGGTCGTAGTATGGAAACATGAAAAAGGCCATCATTCATTTTTGCTCCCGGTGCAATATAAAAATCATTTCCGTATTGTCCGGCGTTACCAACTGTAATTAAAAAAGCGGTTCTTTCAATTTCTGTATTATTAAATTTTAATTTATATGTTTTGGCTTTGTATGAAAAAAATTCTTTCCTGATAATTTTTATATAACTTTTTAAACCACGTTTTACGCTTGTTGCAAATAAATTTCCAATATGCGCATCAAAACCTACGCCACTTGTACAAAAGAACGGAATGCCATTCACTTCTCCATTATCAATAATTGCAGACCTGCCTTCAATGATTTTATCTAATGCGTTTTCTGTTTTCATAGGCAAACCAAGGCTGCGCGCGAGCCCATTACCCGAACCTGCGGGAATAATACCTAATGTTAAATTTTTACCAAGAATGGTCTTTGCTACCATATTAACGGTTCCGTCGCCTCCAACGGCAATTGCATCAGTAAAGTTTTCAGAAAAAAGTTTGTTTGAAATAATATTGAACTCGTTTATGTTTTGCCAGATCGCCACTTCATACGCGATCTTTCCTTTCAACTTTTGTTCTATCAATGGTAAAAGTGTGGGTCCAAGTTTTTTCCCTGCTTTTGGATTGATTATAAATAATAACTTTCTGGTCATTGAACTCACGAAAATAACAATATTCTACAACTATTGTTAAGAAGCTTTGTGATTTGTTTGCCATTTTTACAACAAATATTAATTATCTTTAGACCTCAAAATAATTTTTATGCAAAACACATTAAAAGCTTTAGGCTTAAAAGAAATAAACGATGGTTGTTCAACCGGAAAAAACTGGTTCGCTAACGGTGAAATTTTAGAATCATATAGCCCTGTAGATGGAAAATTAATTGGCAAAATTAAGACAGCTACAAAAGCAGATTATCAAAAAGCGATCTCGGCGGCATCTGACGCTTTTAAATATTGGAAAACAATTCCTGCTCCAAAACGCGGAGAATATGTTCGCCAGTTCGGCGATAAATTACGCGCTAAAAAAGCTGAGCTTGGCAAATTGGTTTCTTACGAAATGGGAAAATCTTACCAGGAAGGTTTAGGTGAAGTACAGGAGATGATCGACATCTGCGATTTTGCAGTTGGTTTATCCCGCCAGTTATATGGTTTACAATTACACAGCGAGCGCCCTAACCACCGTATGATGGAGCAATGGCACCCGTTGGGAATTGTAGGGATCATTTCTGCTTTTAATTTTCCTGTTGCTGTTTGGGCATGGAATACGACTTTAGCCTGGATCTGTGGTGATGTTTGTATCTGGAAACCATCGGAGAAAACACCTTTATGTTCTATCGCTTGTCAACATATTTGGAATGAAGTTGCAAAAGAAAATAATTTACCCGAAGGAATTTCATGTTTAGTAAATGGTGATTATAAAATTGGAGAATACTTAACTGAAGATACACATGTAGCTTTGATCTCAGCAACAGGTTCTACACGCATGGGTAAACTTGTTGGCGCGAAAGTTGCCGAACGTTTTGGAAAATCAATTTTAGAATTAGGCGGTAATAACGCTATCATTATTACTGAAAATGCAGATCTTGACACAACTCTTGTAGGTGCTGTATTTGGCGCTGTTGGAACAGCAGGACAACGTTGCACCACAACCCGTCGTTTAATTATTCACGAAAATATTTATACAAAAGTAAAAGATAGTTTAGTGAAAGCTTATGGCCAATTAAAAATTGGTGATCCTTTGGATGAAAAAAATCACGTTGGTCCGTTAATTGATAAAGATGCTGTAAAAGGTTACATGAGCGCACTAGAGCGTGTAATTACCGAAGGCGGAAAAATAATTGTACCTGGTGGTGTTTTAGAAGGTAAAGGTTATGAAAGCGGTTGTTATGTAAAACCCGCAATTGCAGAAGCGAAAAATGAAATGGCAATTGTACAACACGAAACATTTGCACCCATTTTATATTTAATGAAATACAAAACGCTTGAAGAAGCGATCGATATGCAAAACGGTGTACCACAAGGCTTATCAAGTGCTATCATGACATTAAATATGCGTGAGGCAGAATTATTTTTAAGTGCTTCGGGTAGCGATTGTGGAATTGCAAATGTAAACATAGGAACAAGCGGTGCTGAAATTGGCGGTGCATTTGGTGGTGAGAAAGAAACAGGTGGCGGACGCGAAAGCGGAAGCGATGCCTGGAAAGCTTATATGCGCAGGCAAACAAACACACTTAACTGGGGTAACACATTGCCTTTAGCACAAGGTATTAAATTTGATCTGGGATAAAATTTCGGATTATTTGCCACAGATTTCACAAATTTCACAGAAGATTTTAATTGTTGTTAATTAATAATTAAATCTGTGCGATCTGCGAAATCTGTGGCTTTTGTTTTTATGCCTCTTCCTTAAAAGGATTTCTTGGGATCCATTCTGCCGGTTGCAGGAAAGAGATAAATGGTTTTTGAATTAGTTTAGAGATCGTATTTTGCGGTTTAATATAACAAATTAAATTTTCTGCTTTTGCTCCAACAGTTGTTTTAATTTCCGCGGCCGTCCTCCCTAAATTTACTTTTGAACGTTTGTGTTTAATTGCCTCATCTATCATCGCGTACAAAATGTTTTGATACAGATTGTATTGATTGTTTAGTTCGTAATCAAAACCAATATAATGTGCTTCTAAAGAATTGTCAGGCATTAAAAAACTACTTGCAAAAGCAATCAGTTTGCCTTCAAAAAAATAACCTTTTACGGTAAACTCTTTTTCGAAAGCATTTTTTACAACACTAAAATAATCTTTTGGCAATTTAATGAGCTTAAATTTTGCTTTCTCAAAAATACCTTCATATAATTTATAGATCTGTTTTTCGTGCTGTTTGATCTCTTCACTATTTAAATACTTTATTTCAACGCCTTCAATACTTTTAAAAATAGATTTTGCCCTGTTACGGTACTTTTTAGAAAATAAAGCAATGTAATTGGCCACAGAGTCCACTCCTGCCGGGATCTCTACCACCAAATTAGGTTCTACAAAAAAGTTAGAATATTTTTCTTCTTCAAATAATTCTACAGGTTGTAAAGCCGTATGAAAATCTTTAAGCAAAATAGCAGATATCGTTCTTGCCAGTTTTTCTTCTTTTGAAACAATTTCTACGATCTTTAATAAAATAGTATGCGACTGATCTTCACCCAATTTTTTATCAAATAAATAACCATACTCTCCACTCACCAAATTATTTCCACAGGTAAATAAACGTAGCAATACTTCATCTTTATTAGAATCAATATATTTTTCGAATAAATTAAGTCGTTTTGATTTTATATCCTGAACCTGGTTATCCATTAACTCACCAAAAATACCAGCCTTAAAATCTACGATCTGAAAATAAATAATACCACAAGGTTTACCTTTATGATAAACGATCACATAACGCGACATTAATTTTGTGTGCTCGCCCGTTTCAACGATCTTTAAATACTCACGCTCTAAAAAAATAGTATTTTTATTGCTGATCGCATCCCAATCATTTGCAGGTAAAGCAATAGCTTTTTCGTAAAGAGAGAATGAAAAATCATCGTTCAGGCTCCTGAAAGGCAAAAATCTTTTTTTTGAGGAAACCGGTTTACAAAAAGCGAACATAATTAACCTAAAATTACTAATTAAATTTGTGTCTGTAAGACAAACTCCCTAATAAAAACGATAAATATTTATAAAATACAGTTTTAAAATTTGAGTATATTTAAATCATTAATTATGACGCCAGATTTTAAACATACACCCGTTATTGACCAGGTAGGAATTGAAGAACGCGTTGCCCGTTTTAATACCCGGAGCATTAAAAAAGACACTAAACTAAGCGGTCTGAAACTGGCTCTGAACATGATAGATCTTACCACTCTTGAAGGAAAAGATACTGAAGGGAAAGTAAAACAAATGTGTTATAAGGCGATGCATGTTTCTGATGATCTACCCGGATTGCCAACCGTGGCAGCCGTTTGCGTATATCCCAACCATGTGGCTACTGCAAAACACGTTTTAAAGGACAGCCAGGTAAAGATCGCCTCTGTTGCAACGGCTTTTCCAAGTGGAAATTCAACTTTAAATATAAAATTAGAAGATACAAAATTAGCAGTTGATAGCGGTGCCGATGAAGTGGACATGGTAATTAGTAGGGGTGAATTTTTAAAAGGCAATTACAATTTTGTGTTTGATGAGATAGCAACTATTAAAAAAGCCTGTGGCAAAGCGCGCTTAAAAGTAATTTTAGAAACAGGCGAGCTGTCTACTTTAGATAATGTAAGAAAGGCCAGCGATATTGCTATTCATGCTGGCGCGGATTTTATAAAAACATCTACCGGAAAAATACAACCCGCCGCTACTATGCCGGTAACATTAGTAATGTTAGAAGCAATAAAAGATCATTACTTAAAAACAAATGTAATGATAGGCATGAAACCCGCAGGCGGAATTTCTACAGCAAAAAGTGCCCTGCAATATTTAGTAATGCTAAACGAAACACTAGGTCCAAAATGGATGAGCAATGAATGGTTTAGGTTTGGCGCAAGTAGCCTGGCAAACGATATTGTTTTGCAATTAGGCAAAGAAAGTAAAGGCGTTTATTATAGTAAGGATTATATTAGTATAGATTAAAATTTAGCCACAGATTTCGCAGATTGCACAGATTTTTATTTAAAATGAATTATTTAATAGAAGAAAATACACAAAATGAACTTAATGAACCTTTAATTTCTTATGAAAATGAAGGGATTAATTCTTTAACCTATTCTGTTATTGGCGCGGCAATGGATGTATATAATAACTTGGGACGAGGATTTTTAGAAGCCGTTTATAAGGATTGTTTATGCATAGAATTTGATAAGAGGAAAATAAATTATCAGAAGGAAAAGAAGTTTGAAATAATTTATGAAGGAATTAAAATTCCTCATTTTTATTGCATAGACTTCATTATTGAAAACAAAGTGATTCTTGAAATTAAAGCTCAAACATTACTTATTGACGAAAATATAAAACAAACTATTAATTATTTGGCGGTTTCTAAGTGTAAAATTGGGCTATTAATTAATTTTGGTGAAAGTTCATTAAAATACAAAAGAGTAATATTAACAAAGTAATTGCTTCAATTCTCTGTGAAATCAGTGAAATCTGCGGCTTAAAACACACACAATGAAATCAGAATTCAACTGGGAGTACGCTCCGGCACCCGAAGCTAAGGATCATATTAAATTAAAAGCGCAATACGATCTTTTTATAAATGGAAAATTTGTAAAACCATATAGCAAAAAATATTTTGCAACATATAATCCTGCTACTGAAGAAAAATTAGCAGAAGTGGCACAGGCTAATTCTAAAGATGTTGATCTGGCAGTTGCTTCTGCAAAAAACGCATACGATAAAGTTTGGAAAAAAATGCCGGCTAAAGAACGCGCGAAATATATTTTCAGAATTGCGCGTGTGATACAAGAGCGCGCACGCGAATTAGCAGTTATTGAAAGTATGGATGGCGGCAAACCAATTCGCGAAAGCCGTGATTTTGATGTGCCAACTGCTGCTAATCATTTTTTTTATTATGCAGGTTGGGCAGATAAATTAGAATATGCTTTTCCAAATCGTAATCCACAATCATTAGGCGTTGCTGCACAAATTATTCCATGGAATTTTCCGTTACTAATGGCTGCCTGGAAGATAGCACCTGCATTAGCAACAGGCAATACTGTTGTTTTAAAGCCTGCTGAAAGTACACCATTATCTGCTTTAAAATTAGCAGAGATCATACAGGATTGCGATCTGCCTCCTGGCGTTGTAAATATCATCACCGGCTTTGGTGATACCGGCGCAGCAATGGTTGCGCACCCTAACGTAAATAAAATTGCGTTTACAGGAAGTACAGATGTTGGAAAAATAATTCAAAAAGCAATTGCAGGAACTAATAAAAAAGCAACCTTAGAATTAGGCGGCAAAGCGGCCAATATTGTGTTTGATGATGCTCCCATAAATCAAGCTGTTGAAGGAATTGTAAATGGTATCTTTTTTAATCAAGGACATGTGTGTTGCGCAGGCTCGCGTTTATTTGTACAGGAAAATGTTGCTGCTGAAGTCATTCAAAAATTAAAGGCACGTATGGAAACATTAATTGTTGGCGATCCATTAGATAAGAATACTGACATTGGTGCAATAAATAGCAAAGAACAATTAGATAAAATAAACGAATATTTAAAAATTGGAAGCAAAGAAGGATTGGAATTATTTCAAACTTCCGCTTCTGTTCCTAAAAAAGGTTTTTATTGCAAGCCAACATTATTTATTGGTGCCGCTCAAAGTAACCGTGTTGTACAGGAAGAAATTTTTGGTCCGGTATTAACTATTCAAACTTTTAGAACTATTGAAGAAGTAATTGAAAAAGCAAATAACATTCCTTACGGCTTAAGTGCGGGCGTATGGACAGATAAAGGTTCAAAGATCTTTAACCTGACTTCAAAATTACGTGCCGGCGTTATTTGGGCAAACACGTATAATAAATTCGATCCTACTTCTCCGTTTGGCGGTTATAAAGAAAGTGGTTTTGGAAGAGAAGGCGGTTTGCATGGTTTAATGCCTTACCTGAAATTTTAAACACTCTGCGCATTCAGTAATGATCAATAGATTTTTATTTCAATTGTTTTTTATTTTACTTGGCTTTTCTTGCTTTAGTCAAATAGCAAAGCCGGTTATAAACGATTTTGCAGTTGTATTACATGAAGAGGCAATAAACAAAGTAATTGCTGCTATTGGTGATATTAAAGGCACAAACGATTACGAAGTTTTATTAATAAGTGGGAAATATCATTGGACGGTCAAAAATCCTAAAATAAATATTCGTCCGGATAGCAGCGATTTTACGTGTGATGCACTGGTAAATGTTGGTCCGTTTGATTATAAGACCCAGGTTATAGGTAATGTAAAGATCACTTACGACAATGAAAAAAATCTTATTTACATTAAAATCTCGCGTGCAATTTTTGAGCTTTACACTGTTATCCTGAATAAAAAGATCCACATCAAAGACATTCATTTAGAAGATTATTTTAAAGAGCCTTTTGCGTTTGAAGGTCCACGCACAATGGCCACCGATATGGAATTTATGATGCCCGATAGCACCATGAAAAAAATATATGTTCAGCCAACCGCCTGTAAAATGGAATTAAAATGGAAAGAAATTTGTACTTCCTGCGAAATTATAGCTGCCGATAAGCCTTTCAAGCCTGTTTTAAAATTGATACCGCCTATTGAAGCCTCCAAAACATCCACAACTACTGTACCAAAAACAAGCCCAACTACCACTACTACGGCTCAAAAAAAATAAGTAAATTTATGCTTACTTATGTATAGACTATTTAAGCTGTTTTGGCAATATAATCTACCGCGTTGGTCAATTTTATTTATTGACACTTTCGTTTGCGCCCTGGCTTTATCTCTTGCGTTTTTTATCCGCTTTTATTTTGATTCTGTTATGTCTGTTGAAGACAAAGCAAATTTACCTTATGATTTTTTGATCGTATTAAGTATTCGTTTTGTATCCTTTTATTTTTCCAAAACCTACAAGGGTGTTGTAAGATATACCAGCACCAAAGATACAACCCGGATCTTTTTAGTAATACTTGCAGGAAGTTGTCTTTTGTTTATTCTGAATATTATTTCATTGAACTTTATTTTAGGATATTATTTTATTCCTAATTCAGTAATTATCATTGATGCGCTGGTTTCTTTATTTGTAATGATCAGTTCACGTCTTGCAGTGAAAGCGTTATACTTTGAAATAAAAAATCCCACTAAAGAAAAAATGAATGTAATTATTTACGGTGCCGGTGAGGCAGGGATAATTACCAAACGTACGCTTGACAGAGATGCGGCCATAAAATATAAAGTAATTGCGTTTATTGATGATGATGTTGAAAAGTTAGACAGGAGCCTTGAAGGCATTTTTATTTATCCTCAAAGCAAACTTCCTGACCTGATAAAGGAAAATGAAATTGAACTGGTAATTATTTCCATTCAAAAGATCTCTCCAAAAAAGAAGAACGAGATAACAGATATTTGTTTAGAAAATAATATTCGCGTTTTAACAGTGCCGCCCGTTACAAATTGGATAAATGGCGAACTAAGTTTTAACCAAATTAAAAATATAAAAATTGAAGATCTTTTAGAGCGTGATCCTATAAAGTTAGATGACGATATTATTAATTCAGAATTAAAAAATAAAATAATTTTAATTACCGGTGCCGCCGGCAGTATTGGTAGTGAACTTGCGAGACAGTGTGCTAATTATAGCCCAAAAAAAATATATTTATTAGACCAGGCAGAAAGTCCTTTACATGAACTGGATCTTGAATTCTCGGAAAAATACAGGAACACTTCATTTGAAGTTGTGATGGCCGATGTTAGAAATAACGAACGTATGCGTCATGTATTTAATTCTTTCAAACCCCAAATTGTTTTTCATGCAGCGGCTTATAAACATGTACCTATGATGGAGAATAATCCATCTGAATCTATCTTTACAAATATTTTAGGCACAAAAAATACAGCCGATCTGGCAAATGAATTTAATGTTGAACGTTTTGTGTTTGTAAGTACAGATAAAGCTGTAAACCCAACAAATGTTATGGGTGCCAGTAAGCGTATTTCTGAAATTTATATTCAGAGCCTTGGAAAAACATCAAAAACAAAATTTATAACAACACGTTTTGGAAATGTCTTAGGCTCTAACGGTTCTGTAATTCCACGCTTTAAAAAACAAATAGAGAACGGTGGGCCTATTACTATTACACATCCTGACATTACACGTTACTTTATGACAATACCCGAAGCCAGTCAATTGGTTTTAGAAGCAGCGAGTATTGGTAAAGGTGGTGAGATCTTTGTGTTTAACATGGGCAACTCTGTTAAGATCGTTGACCTGGCAAGAAAGATGATCATGCTTTCAGGTTTAAAAGAAAACAAGGATATTAAAATTGTGTTTACAGGATTAAGGCCGGGCGAAAAATTATTTGAAGAATTATTGGCTGACAGTGAGAATACATTGCCTACACCTCATAACCAGATCCTTATTGGTAAAGTAAGAGAATACGATTACGCAGAAGTTAGCGGTATTATAAATGAGCTTATAAAATTATTTGATACTCAAAACAATGAACTTATTGTGCAGCGTATGAAAGATCTTGTACCTGAATTTAAAAGTAACAATTCTATATTTCAAAAATTAGATTAATAATGAAGAATTATTTTATTCTCTTTGCGTTTTTAATTCTTTTAATAAAAACCTCAACCTATTATTCTCAAACAAAAAAACCGGTTATAGTTAGCGCAAAACCAAAATTAGTAGTTGGTATTGTTGTTGATCAAATGCGTAACGATTGCATTTATCGTTATTGGAACAGGTATGGAAATGGTGGTTTTAAAAGATTGGTTAACGGTGGTTATTATTTTAAGAACGCGCATTACAATTACATTCCAACTTATACAGGCCCAGGCCATTGCAGTATATATACAGGCGCTATACCACGCACACATGGTATCATTGCCAACGAGTTTTTTATAAGAGAAGCGGGTGTAAATGTTTATTGTTGTGAAGATACATCTGTTAGAACAATTGGATCATCTAGTAAAAATGGTTTAATGTCTCCTCGCCGGCAATTAAGTTCTACAATTGGCGATGAATTAAAAATGAGCTCGAATCAAAAAGCGAAAGTTTTTGCCGTTGCCTTAAAGGACAGGAGCTCTATCTTACCTGCCGGGCACGCTGCCAATGCTGCATTTTGGTTTGATGATTCGACAGGTAATTTTATCTCTTCGAGTTGGTACCTTAAAGCCTTACCGGAATGGTTAAATAATTTCAATGCTAAACATAATGTAAAAACTTACCTGGAAAAAGGCTGGTCTACTCTATACCCAATAGAATCCTACAGTAATTCTATAGCCGATGAAAATAGATATGAAGTTTCGCCGAACAAAAAAGAAAAAGCTATTTTCCCTTACGACTATAAATTGCAACTAGAAAAAAGTAAATACAGCATCATAAAAGCAACCCCTTACGGAAACACGTTAACAAAAGATATTGCAATTGCTTGTTTAAAAAACGAACAATTGGGTAAAGATGGCGAAACAGATCTTTTCAGTATTAGTTTTTCTAGTCCGGATATTGTTGCCCACTCATATGGACCAAGATCTATTGAAGTAGAAGATATTTATTTAAGATTGGACAAAGATATTGAAGAGTTATTGAACGAGCTGGATAAAGAAGTTGGCAAAAACAATTATACCGTTTTTTTAACAGCAGATCATGGAGGAGCAGACGTGCCAAATCATTTAACAGATCATAAAATTCCGGCAGGGTATTTAAAAGACAGCAAACTGACAAAGAAAATAAAAACTTATTTTGAGCATACATATTGTGATACTTTATTGTTTACCTACGTCACTAATGAGCAGGTATATTTAAATAATAAAAGGATAGAAGAAGAAAAATTAAATTTAGATGAGATAGAAAAAAAACTGGCTGATTTTTTAATAACCGTTCATGGCATTGCAGAAGCTTACCCATCAAAGGTTTTAAAAAATGAAGCATTTGATAAGAATGACTACAGGGCTTTATTGCAAAATGGATTTAATCATAAATTAAGTGGCAATGTTTGCTTCATATACAATCCTGCATGGATGGATTACACTGAAAAAGGCACAACACACGGCGCGGGTTATAATTACGATACGCATGTGCCAATTATATTTTACGGCAATGGTATAAAAAAAGGAGGGTCGTTCAATTATATTACTATCACACAAATTGCGCCAACTATTTGTGAGCTGCTAAAGATCAATCAACCCAACTCTACTATTGCCGAACCACTTAATAATTTTTTTAAATAGTTCTATGACCTAAGCTTAATTTTAATTTTTTTGGCGGACCAGAATAATTTAGCTTTAAGCCTTTTGAATTCTCTGCGGTTTGCCCGCTACTTTTCGGAATATAATTCTTTCCGCGTTTTTTTAAATTACTCCATGGAATTAAAATATTTATGTTTGAATTTTCTTTAAAATGATACTTACCGGTAACAAATAAATTTAAAACGCTTGACCCTATTTCCATTTCCTGGATTTCCATTTCAAAACCTTTAATTTTGCAGGTTTCATTAAGCTCGCTAAACGCTATATCTTTAAAATCCCTGTTCTTAAAAACATAATCGGATATATTTTGCAGTGGCTCAAAATTTAAAAGGTGCCCTTCTTTTAACTTTAGTTTTATTTCGCCATCCATGGTATTGCCCATTACTTCCATATTATCGTCTAACTCTGTTTTAAACTTAGCGTCTACAAAAATATTGCCTTGTAAATTTTTACTTGTTACAGCTTTTTGTCCAAAATTTTCAAACTGATCAAAAAGAGAGTTAACATCCATATTTTCGATCTTAACCTCAGCAGTTACTTTATTAAGATCATAAATAGTGCCTTTAGCAAACAGTTTTCCGTTACAAGCATCCATATTTACGGATCTAATATCTAAAAATTTATTTTTATAATCAAGTTTAATACTTGCGTTTGATGCCTTTACATTGCGTATTAAAAGTTTTTTAGTAAAGAGCGAAACATTAAATTCAAAATTACTTTGCTCATCTTTTATTGCCTTTTTATAAGCAGCTGAATTCTCTTCCTTTTGGGCTTCCGTTTTCTTTTTTGGTTTATTTACCAGGAAGTGATTTAAATTAAAACTTTCCGATCTTGCGTCGAGCGTGGTTTTAAATCCATTGCTGTAGCCAAGCGCATAATTTGTAAAGCCAGTAACAAATCCTTTTAACACAACGTTTCCTGCATCGGTTTTAAGAAGAAGATTTTCAAACTGAAGGTTTTTATTAACCAGGTTTGTATTTCCAACAACAGTATAGACATAAGGCTTATTTTTTTCCTGGTAACTTAAATTATTAAAATACAACCCGGCGTTTAATTTCATGGGAGCTTCCAGGAAATCATTTTTATTTAATCTATTTGCCGGCCCCGAATATTTTATTTTAGCAACGCAGGCGCCCTTTAAAATAAATTCTTCTCCTGGCTTAAACTTTATTTTTGAAGCGTCAATAAACAATGCGGCATTGATATCGATTACCGGAGCATCAAAATTTGTTAAGGTAACAGAGGCTGTAAATGGAAAATCATAAAGATGGCCCTTTATATCTTTAAAAATGATCCTCGCATGCTCAGTATCGCCCTTTTGCTTTGAAGAGTCTAGGCTCACAATCATGCCGTTAAAAGACACGTTTGAATAAGGGATCTTGCTGTGACCAATTGTTATATCGTTATTCTTTCCGCTTATTCTTGCAATTATTACAGGATCTTGTTTTACGCCAAGACTGGTTATTAATAATATTTTTGCATTAAGAGATCTGCTTACATTAAAAGTCTCAAGTTTTTTTTGAAGACTTGTGTTTAAAAGAGCCATGCCTTTTTCATAATCAATATTTTCACTTTGAAATAAAAATATAAGCTGTTTCTTTTTAAAATCAATAAAAGAATTTATTTCGTACGGGTGGTTCCCTATTGTTACCGAAGAAGGCAGGTGCACAAAAAGCGTTTTGCTTTTTGTAAAAATGCTAAAGTGTAAATTTAAAAAAGCCTGGGTATTCGCTAAAAATGCTCCCTTTTCCTTCTTAAATAACAGACCTCCAACATTAACATCGCCAAAAAACTTCGCTTCTATCCCATCCTGCTCATGTTTAAGTTTAAGTGTGTTATTTATAAGAAGAAAATCTATTTTTTGTCCGCGTTCCTTATCTATAAAATAGAACTGCGTATTTTTAATTGAAACAGTTTTTATTTCGAAATTTACTAGTTTGTTTGATGGGCCGGCTTGTTTTGGTTTTACTTCAAAATTGGTAAAGCCATTGGTGCCTTTTAGAATACTTACATTTGCATCTTTGATCGAAATCGATTCGATAATAAATTCTTTCTTAAAAAGCTTAAGTACATCAAGTGAAAGGGCTATAGTGCCTGCGGTAATAATTGGTTGATCAATACTTTTCTCGCTTACTAAGTTAACGTCCTTTAATTGAATGGAAGCATTTGGCCAGTTACTAAAAAAAGAAACATTAATATCTTTAACCTTTAATACAAGACCATATTGCTCTTTTAAGTTTGATATAAGTGTAGCGGTGAGCTCTTTTTTATAAAAGGCGAATAAAATAAATATTGATATAATTACAGCCAGTATACAGCTAAGTAATCCAACAACAACACGTTTGATATACTTTTTATATTTCAAGATAGTTAATTCGTAAAAAGAAAAGGTAAATAAATTTTTGCAATGCTTGTATTATTTAGCAACATATTGCAGCAAATTTAATGCCAGTGAATATTAAAAAGGATTAACTATGGTAATCTTAATAGTTTTGTTTTTAAGGGGTTAGCTTCGCTGATCCTTGTGGCAGGTCAATACACCAGATTTACTCCCTTTTCAGGGCTATTTTTTGTTTTATGAATGTCTTATGAAAAAAATTCGCCGATTCCATAAAACAAAAAAACCTTGCTGACGCAAGGTTTAAATCTGGTGGGTAAATGATGGGATTCGAACCCACGACCCTCGGTACCACAAACCGATGCTCTAACCAACTGAGCTACATCTACCATTTGAGACGGCAAATGTAATAATTTTTTAAATAAAAGAATAAATAAAATTTCTAAAAAAACAGTTTAACGTATAAGGGTAACATTACCTTTTTGGAAATTTTCGTCACCATTAATGCATTTTACCTTTAAGTACCAGCCAAATACGCCTACATCGGCCGGCCGGCTTTTATAAATACCATCCCAACCCTTTGTTTTATCAGTGGTATCAAAAACTTTTTCTCCCCAGCGGTTATAAACTGCAAAATATACATCGTTTACTTTTAATCCTCTTACATATAAAATATCATTTTTACCATCGTCGTTAGGGGTAAATGTATTGGGTACAAATACATCTGCATCCACACATCCGGCACTATAAGCTTCTACATTTACTGTTGCGGTTTCCTTACAAGGGCCAACAGTAGCAACTGCGGTATAGGTTGTTGGCCTGTCAGGATGGGCTGTAACGGTATACCCAAAGCCCGGTGTTGTACTGCCCGGAGGCAACCAGGTTACAATAGCACCCGGATCACCTATATAAGTTAAAGTTGTATTACTACCAGTAGTAACAATTACAGGGTTAGCAATAGCGCCAATTGGTGTGGTAGAGATCTGGTTAACATTTACACTTGTTGTAAGTAAGAACTGACAAGGAACGCCGCCAACTACTACAGAAGTAGTAATTACAACAGAATATTGGGTGCTGACAGTTGGTGTTGCATTTGGAGTTGAAGAATATGGCAGATCCAAAGAAAGTGTTGGGGTCCACGCATAAGAAACACCACCGGACGCACTTAATTGTGCGCTAGTACCTTTACAAATTATACTTGCACCATTTACAGTTAAGGGTGGGGGTATTGGAACCGTTACTACCTGTTCAGTCGTATCTTTACAGCCATCACTATTTGTTGCAATTAAAGTAATGGTATGCGTGCCTCCACCATTATAAAAATTATATGGATTTTGAACTGTACTTGTTGCGGTGGAAGATAATGTCCATTGCCACGCTGTTATATTTGCTGATGAAAGATCGTTAAATGTAACACCACCACCACAAGGATTTAGTGAGTAATTAAAATTTGCTGTAGGTTTTGGATTTACAATTACGCTTGTAGTAAGTGTTCTTAAGCAATTATTGCTACCGGTAGTATTTAAAATAGTAACCGTATAAATGGTTGTAACCGTTGGCGAAACAGCAGGGTTTGCAATACTTGTATTACTTACCTGCGAGGCCGGTGACCATGTATAGCTGGTGCCGCCTGAGGCAGAAACGGTGGTTGTTTCTCCATAACAAATTGTGGAACCATTTACTATACCTGGAGTAAAATTAAAAATAGAGACAGTACTTGTTTTTACATCTGTACAACCATTTATATCTGTAACTGTTAGCGATACAGTATAGTTTCCAATTACCGAATATGTGTGAGGTGGATTGGTGGCTGTGCTTACAGGGCTACCATCACCAAAATTCCATGAAAAAGGATTATTTGTAAAAGATCCTGTTGACGAATTTGTGGTTGAAATAGTATTAGTACAAGGTGTTACGCCCACTGTAAAATTAGAAGCGGGTTTTGGATATACGGTAATAAATGTAATTGAACTGTCTTTAATATTACAGGATGATGGATCTATAACCACCAATGAAACGGTATAAGTACCGGGAAGTGTATATGTAACAACCGGGTTTATAGTTGTAGATGTTGTTTGCCCATTACCAAAATACCAAACATATGAAGTATTAGTACCCGTTGGAGGCGAAGCATTTGTAAAGCTTACCGTTAACGGCAAACATCCTGCAACAGTATTTGTATTAATTGTTGAAACAGCCAATTGTAACTGAAAATCTAATTTTATAACACCATTGTTACAATTAAAATTATCTGTATTATGATTGGGGTTGCCCGGTGTGTTAGGCCACGCACCTGGTGTTACAGGAAAATCCTGGTTAGCGCCGTTAACAGAATTGCCACCACAACCGGCACAAACCGATTGGTATATTTTTCCCTGAGGATCGAAACGGGAAGTTCCGCCATCAACATGCTCCTGACTAATGTTGCCACCAAAGTAAGATCCGTATTTTAATGCGGCAGCGTTTGAATCAAGACCCATAAAATAAAAATCAAATCCGTCTGTTGTGCTTTGTGTAGGAAATAGTAATGGCATATTACTTAGAGCCACGCTTGGCAATAAAAAATTTGCTCCCCAACCGGATATATAAATGTTGTTACAATTATCTACCGAAAAAGCAGCAGGTGAAATATCAAAATTGTTGGTATAATTTCCAAAGACAGTAGACATATTCAGCGTTGTTAAGCTAAAATTAAGTCTGGAAATAAATTGGTGCGTTCCCGGAACATTAAATACCGTTGGGGATGTAGCAGCGGCTAAGATTGGCATATTGCCAAGGGATTGACCATATATATAAATATTATTTCTTTTATCTGCCTGGATAAAAAAAGATTGATCGTATTGATTTGTTCCAAAATAAGTTCCGTTTAAAACAGTATTTCCAGCAGGATTAACCCTGATAATATAACCATCGGCATTACCACCCTGGTATGAAGATTGGTAGCCACCGGCTGCATAAGGAAAGTCGCTACTACTCGTTCCGCCGGTAACATACACTTCAAAATTATTTCTTACAACTAAACCATAACCTGCATCTGTTGCACTTCCGCCGATATAAGAAGAGTAAAGAAGATTTGTAAGACTGGAATTAAATTTTGCAAGAATACCATCTTGTGTGCCATTTAAACTATTATCAAAACCATTTACAGTTGGAAAATTTGGCGAGCGCGTAGAACTTGCAATATAAATATTATTATTCGCGTCTACTTGTATTTCGCCCCTGCTTTGATCGCCATAGTTTGTTTGTAAACTATCATAATCGGGCTGATAAATAGTAATGTTGCCAGTTGCAGGTGGCGTTGCCTGAACAATAAATCCATTCGTGTATTGATCAGAATGATTAAGGCCATCGTTACCACTTCCACCAAGGTAGGTAGAGGCCATTAATGTATTACCAGCGCTATTTAATTTACCTATATAAATATCTGTACCGTTATGAAAACGCAAACCATTATAATAGAACATTAAAAAAGTACCGCCGTTAAAAGAATTATCAAAAGCACCGGCAGATGTGGGAAAGGTTGTACTACTGGTAGAACCAAAAAAACAAAGATTATTGCTTTTATCAACGATCATACTATTTATAGATTCAGTATAATTACCGCCCAGGTAAGTAGAATACAAAAGATTTGTTCCTGTAGAATTATATTTTGTTATTACAACATCTGTATTTCCATAGTATACAGGTCCGTTAAACGAACTGCTATACGCCCCGGAAGTTACAGGATATCCTACATTAAAAATTGTGCCGCCCGAATACAAATTGCCTTGCGGATCAAATGTAGCTGTCATTCCAAAGTTATCTGCAGTTGAACCGCTTTGTGCGGCAAATACCAAAACAGGATCTATTACTAATTCGTAATTTTTATTATAGCCATTTGGAAACTCAAAGCTCAACACATTATTTTTTAAAACATAATTACAGCTAACCTGTTTTATTTTTCCGTTTATTAATTGGTATGCGTAAGGCCTTTGTTCTTTTACCTCATTTACATCGAGCTTTAAATAGATGACGCCATTCTTTAAAACCACATGATCTACACCTTCATATTTAAGATGAATATCGTTTGTGTTTCCGTTTGGCTTAACATGAAAATTATATTTTAAACCATTAACAGCTGTTATTATTTCGTAATCTATATTATTATACAAATTACGTAACCATACCTGGTGATAATTTTTTACATCACCTTTCCATTTGCTTTTATCATTACCAATAAAAAAATTCTCGTAATCACTGCCTTCCTGTAATTTTTCTGAAATTACATTTGTATTACATCCTACAAAATGAATTTTATACGCGTGCGATCTTATATCGAAATTCTTCTCCTTACCTTTCATTATGCTCCCATGATGAATACTCCGAAATTTTTTCTTATCGTAAAAATTAAAAGTAAGGCAGTTTGGCTCTAAAAATAATGCGCCGCCATCTAATTGAGCTCTGAATAAAATTTTAGATTCCCACTGCCCTTTGTTTTCGGTAAATTTTAAGGCGGGGCTCACAAAAGGAGAGATCACATTCTTTACAGAATCACTCTGAGCAAAAAGGTTCACAAAACTCCCAATAAAAAAAAATAATATGAGCCCTTTTTTAAGCATTAACCAAATATACATTAAACTGGTTTATTTTACAAGACGCTCAGTAAGTCGATGTAGTTAAAGACCTTTTTAGCTTGTAAATGCTTTATTTTCAGCTAAAAATTTGTAATATCCTACTTAATAAGATAAAATTTAAGCGCGCTCTACCGCGTTTTTTTAGTAATTTTGCAGCCTTATGCCAAATATTGTTGCTATAGTAGGAAGACCGAATGTTGGAAAATCAACACTTTTTAATCGTTTAACGGAAACGCGCCAGGCCATTGTTGACGAGACTGCCGGGGTTACCCGTGATCGTCATTACGGTAAAGCCTTTTGGGGAAGTGTTGAATTTAGTGTGATAGATACCGGTGGTTATATTAAAGGAAGCGATGATATTTTTGAAGGAGAAATTCGCAAACAGGTTGCTATTGCAATAGAAGAATGCTCAGCTATTTTATTTTTGACGGATGTAACCGAAGGCGTTACACAATTTGATACAGAGGTTGCAAATATCATCCGCAAAAGTAAAAAACCAGCATTAGTAGTTGCCAATAAAGTAGATACACATGATAAAGCGGCTTATGCTGCTGAGTTTTACCAGTTTGGCTTGGGAGAAGTGTTTCCTGTTTCTGCTGCTACCGGTAGTGGCACCGGTGATCTTTTAGATGCTTTAATTAAAGTATTACCTAAAAACGAAACAGCTATTGAGCAGGCGGATATCCCGCGTATAGCTATTGTTGGTCGTCCTAATGTTGGAAAATCATCTTTAACAAACGCACTTTTAGGGGAAGAACGCAATATTGTAACCAACGTTGCCGGCACAACCCGCGATACCATTAACTCACGTTATACCAAATTCGGACATGATTTTTATTTGGTAGATACCGCGGGAATGCGTAAAAAGGCTAAAGTTCATGAAGACCTTGAGTTTTATAGTGTTTTACGTACCATTAAAGCTATTGAAGATAGTGATGTTTGTCTTTTAATGCTCGATGCGCAGGATGGTATGGAGGCACAGGATCTTAGCATTTTAAGTTTGATCGAAAGAAACCGTAAAGGCGTTGCCATTATTGTAAATAAATGGGATCTTGTAGAAAAAGACACCAAAACAGCGCTTCAATTTGAAGAAAAAATAAGAGAGCGTATTGCTCCTTTTAAAGATATTCCTATCATTTTTATTTCAGTTACAGATAAACAACGTATCATGAAAGCCGTTGAGGTAGCTATGATGGTTTATACAAATAAAAAGAAACATATTCCAACCCGCGAACTGAACGATTTTGTACAAGGTATTATGGCCACTTACCCGCCTCCGGCTGTAAAAGGTAAATACATAAAAGTAAAATACGTTACGCAATTAAAAACCGAACCTTTGTTTATGTTCTATTGCAATTTACCGCAATATGTAACCGAATCTTACAAACGTTTTTTAGAGAACAAGATCCGCGAAGAGTACGATTTTAGTGGTGTTCCTATTGTAATAAGTATGCGCAAGAAAGCTTAGATTTTCTTTAAAAAATGTTGGGCGGCCGGGCAGGCTTCTCCGGGGTCGCTGTTCGCTCCGTACCTCCTTCGTCGGCACCAGGCCCTTCGCATCCCTGCCGCAAAAAATAAACTCTTTCGCTTTTTAAATTTCACATAATTCATTTAGGATTAGCTACGCTGATCCTAAATAAAGGTTAATGCTCAGCAAAACCCTTTTCGCCAATGCGAAAATGATTTATTGTTTTATATCTCATCGCGAAAGCAAGCCTGTTCTTTTATTTAGGATTAGCTACGCTGATCCTAAATGAAGGTTAATGCTCAGCAAAACCCTTTTCGCCAACGCGAAAAGTGGTTTATTGTTTTATATCTCATCGCAAAAGCAAGCTTTCTCTCTTCGATATAAAACAATAAACCCCCAGAGTAAACTCTGAGGGTTTTGTTGTTGCCCGAGCAGGATTCGAACCTACATAGTCGGTACCAAAAACCGAAGTCCTGCCATTAGACGATCGGGCATTTTCTAACAGGATGCAAAAATACAACTTTTTTAATTCTTTCAAATGTTTTTTGCAAAAAAACCTATTAAAATTAACCAAGTAAAGTGCTATCTTCGCAACACTATTATAAAATATGATGACACAAGAGTTTAAAAAACTAAATAATATTATTGGCTGGCTTATCTGGGCCATTGCCACAGTTACGTATTGCTGCACTATTGAGCCTACCGCAAGTTTCTGGGATTGTGGCGAGTACATCGCCTGTTCTTATAAATTAGAAGTTGGTCACCCCCCGGGAGCCCCATTCTTCTTGTTATTAGGTAGATTTTTCTCATTATTAGGCGGTGGTGATCCTTCAAGAGCGGCTATGATGGTTAACATTATGAGTGCTTTATCAAGCTCATTTACAATACTTTTCTTGTTTTGGACCATTACCCGTTTAGGAATAAAAGTTTACGGTAAAAAAGTTGCAGATCTTGCAAAACCTCAACAATGGGCTATTTTAGGCGCTGGTATAGTTGGTGGTTTAGCTTATACTTTTTCTGATTCCTTTTGGTTTAGCGCTGTTGAAGGTGAGGTTTATGCTATGTCATCATTCTTTACTGCTGTAGTATTTTGGGCTATTTTAAAATGGGATGAAGAAGATTCTGTTAATCCAACAGGTGCATTACGCTGGTTAATTTTGATCTGTTATTTAATTGGAATCTCTATCGGGGTCCATTTACTAAACTTATTGGTTATTCCTGCGATTGGTTTTGTGATCTATTTCAAAAAATACACATTTACTTGGAAAGGATTTTTTGTTGCAGGTATTTCATCAGTGCTAATCTTAGGCTTTGTACAAAATCTTATTATTCCTAAAGTTGTAAAATTTGTAAGTGATTACGAAGTGTTCTTTACCAATAAGCTTAACCTGGGCTTTAGTACCGGAACCATCTTTTTCTTTTTATTACTAATTGTATCCCTAACTTTTTTAATTCTTTACACCGTAAATAAAAAAGAACAACATTATAAAATTGGTTTTTATTCAGGAGTTGTTCTAACATTATTTGCAATAATAACCGCACCAAGTGGTATGGGTATGTTTACTCGTTTGCTAATGTTAGGCGGTATTTTATTTGCTATCCACAAATTCAAAGATAAAACTATTACGCTTCATGCTGTATTTTTAAGCTTTGCTACTTTATTAATTGGCTATTCTTCTTTCTTTGTTTTGGTAATTCGCTCGCAAGCCAATACACCAATGGATGAGAACGATCCTGAAAACGCGCCAAACATGTTGTCGTATTTGTTACGTGAGCAATATGGCGACTGGCCAATTTTATACGGACAATACTACAATGCGCCAACCGTTAACAAAAGTGAATTTGGAAGTGGTGATCCTATCTTTGCAAAAGATGAAAAAAATAAAAAATACAAAATAATTGATTCAAGAAAAAATTCAATTCCAAAATATCAAAAAGAATTCTGTACTATTTTTCCACGAATGTGGAGCAGTCAAAGCCATCACGAATCGGCTTATAAATATTGGGGTAATATAGCCGATCATCACCGTACAAAAAATATTGAAGGGCGTGATGGAGAGCCCGCTACCGTTGAGATTCCAACAATGGCAGCAAACATTACCTATTTTATGGCTTACCAGCTTAAGTTCATGTACCTGCGTTATTTTTATTGGAATTTTGTTGGAAAACAAAATGATGTGCAGGGATTAATGCGCAACAGTATGGAAGGCAACTGGGTTACAGGCATAAAAGGAGTTGATGATTTTATGTTGGATAGTGATACATCAAAAAAGATCTATCGCGATAAAAATAATTTCGCTGAAAATCATTTTTACGCATTACCATTGATATTAGGTTTATTAGGAATGTTCTTCCATTTTAAACGTAACAAACCAGATGCATGGATCGTATTAAGTTTCTTTTTATTAACCGGTTTGGCAATTGTTATTTATCTTAATCAAACCCCTTACCAACCGCGTGAACGTGATTATGCATACGCCGGCAGCTTTTATGCCTTCGCCATATGGATAGGCTTTGGGGTTTTATTTTTATATGAACTCTTAAGCAAAAAAGCTGCAACTATGGGTATTGCCATTGGTTCTACTGCATTAAGTTTAGTTGTGCCTGGTATTATGGCTAAAGAAGGCTGGAATGATCACGATCGTTCGTTAAGAACTATGTCTCGCGATTGTGCCATAAATTATTTACAAAGTTGCGCACCTAACGCGATCCTATTTACAAATGGTGATAACGATACTTTCCCGCTTTGGTATGCACAGGAAGTTGAAGGTATAAGAACAGATGTACGCGTTGTGAATTTAAGTTTATTGCAAACAGACTGGTACATTAAACAAATGCGTAGAGCTGCTTACGATAGCAAACCAGTACCATTTACAATTCCTGAAGAAAAACTGGAAGCTTCTAAATTAGAATATCTTGTAATTAATGGCAGTAATAATAAACCAATGAATTTAAAAGATGCGTTGGATCAGGCGATGAGTGATGACCCTGCAAGCAAGTATGATAATGGCGGCGATCTTATTGATGTTATTCCAACTAAAAACTTTTACATTAATGTAGATAGTTTAAAAGTGATGAAGAACAAAGTAATTGGTGTAAAAGATACTGCACGTTTAGTAAAACGCGTTAGCTGGGATATGGGTAGCAGAAGCTACATTACAAAAAATGATCTGATGGTATTAGATCTGGTTGCAAATACGAAATGGGATCGCCCAATTTATTTTGCTGTAACAACTGGTGATGAAGCTTATGTTGGACTAAAAAAATATTTCCAACTGGAAGGTTTAGCTTACAGATTTGTTCCTATCAAACAAACTGAAATGGAAGAATCACAAGGTGGGCGTGTAAACACAGAAGCCATGTATGATAACATCATGAATAAATTTTTATGGGGTGGTATGAATAAAAAAGGTGTTAACCTTGATGAGAACTGTATTCGTATGACCGGAAATTTAAGAATGCAAATGGGTGTATTAGCGGGCGCATTAATTAACGAAGGAAAAAATAAAAAAGCGAAAGCGATTTTAGATAAGTGTTTGGAAGTAATGCCTGATGAGAACATTCCTTACGATGCAACTATCTTTACTATTTGCGCAGGTTATTATCAAATTGGTGAAATCAAAAAAGCAAACGAGCTTTCGAAAAAGTTGTTTGATATTTTTGAAGGTGATCTAAAAATTTATAACGCGCAAAAACCTAAACACCGTGTTGCTTTTGGTAGAGAAGTTAATCAATGCAAAGAATTATTGAAACGCTTAACAGGTATGGCACAACAATTTAAACAGGATGAATTATCGAAAGAGTTTATGAAACGTATTTCGGCTGTTATTCCTCCTGAAGAATTAGCTCCTGAAAATCAACAGCTACCTGAAATGCAGTAGTAAAAAATTATAAAGCACACTAAAAACCGTTACATGTTTTTAGTGTGCTTAATTTCAATACCATTTATAGTTTGAAAAATTTTCTTCTCATACAGCCTAAATCTTTTTTAAAATTTATCTATCCAAAGGCCGTATGGAAAATAAATACTACCGAAAAGATCATTTATTTAACATTTGATGATGGCCCTATCCCGGGGCTCACAGACTGGGTTTTAGACGAATTGCAGAAATTCAACGCTAAAGCAACTTTCTTTTGTGTAGGTGCAAATATCACAAAAAATCCTGCCATTTTTGAACGTATAAAACGAGAAGGGCATACCGTTGCCAACCACACCATGCGTCACCCTAAGGGTTTTAATACTGAAACAATAAATTATATAAATGAGGCCGAGGAGTGTCGCAGAATTGTTAAAAACAATCTTTTCAGGCCGCCCTATGGGCAGTTGAAACGCAGTCAGTACAAGGTTTTGCTTGATAAAGGCTTTAAGATCATATTTTGGGATGTGATCAGCTATGATTATGAGCAAATAAGCGAAAAAGCCTGTACTAAGAATGTGGTTTCTAATACTAAACCCGGCAGTATTGTGCTGTTTCACGACAATTATAAAGCTGAAAAAAATTTACGCTATACATTGCCGTTATATCTGAAACATTTTGCACATTTGCACTACAAATTTAATGTTATAGAATCATGAGGCGAGTATTACAGTTTACGTTCTTTTTCTCTTTTCTGCTTTTTATATCCTGTGGAACTAACTCGAATACAACAGTTGAAAAAACATTTCATGTTTGGGGCAATGGCGAAATTTGCAAGCACAATATTGAAAAAGCATGCAAACTAAATGGCGTTACTACTGCTGAATGGAATTCGGATTCTAAGCTTTTAAAATTTAAATTAGATACTGCAATTCTTAATACAGATGCGGTTCTTAAATCGGTTGCAAGCGCAGGTTACGATAACGAATTATTTTACGGCAACGATTACGCCTACTCTAATTTACCTGAGGCCTGCCAATACGAAAGAAGAGATAATTAATTCTTAGCCTTATACAAGGGCACAGTACTGCACGGTTCCCCATACATTATACTTTTTGCAAGAGGTTTTAACAGCGTTGTTAATTGTACATAAGCATTTTTAGGAATGTCTTTTTCGCCACAACCTTTTATCACAACACGTGCATCTTTAAATTGAGAAACATCTAAAGCATTCAATTTTTCGGAGAATAAAATATTTTCGATCTCATTTAAATTTCCGAAAATAATTTTTTTTGCAAAAGGCTCTAAAGCCAACGTTAACAACATATACGCCCAGGTAGGCACAACAGCATCTGCAGTACAAATTAAGCCAACTATTTTATCTTTATAAACACTCCAATCATTTGCTTTAATAAACTCCCTGAAATCTTTTTCTCTTAAGATCTGCTCCATGAACAAATGCGGCTTAATGTCAAATAAAATCCGCTCGCCTGGAACATAAAATTCTTCCAGGTCGATGGTAACGATACCACTGTTTGATACTTTATTTATTATTTCGTCCATTAATTTTTATTTACATAAAACCTAATTCGAGTTGGGCAACCTCACTCATCATTTCTTTTTCCCAGGTGGGCTCAAAGGTTAATTTTAATTCAACCGATTTTATTCCCGGTAACAATCTGCATTTATTTTCAACCTCAGCCGGTAAACTCTCTGCTACCGGGCAATTTGGCGATGTTAAGGTCATTACGATCTTTAAATTACTTTCATCATCCAAATGCAACTCATAAATTAAACCCAGTTCCCAAACATCAACAGGGATTTCCGGATCAAAACAGGTTTTGATCTCTTCAATCACACGCTGCATTAACTCAGTATTTTTTGTTACAATTATTGCACTCATATTTTTTTATTTTATAAAAGCCAACGCGTCGGCTTTCATTTTATTTATCATACTTACCAATCCGTTTGCCCTTGTCGGACTTAAATGTTCTTTTAATCCAACTGTATCTACAAATTCTAGTTTTGCTTTTACAATATCTTCAGGTTTCTGCTCTGATAATACTCTTACCATTAAGGCCACCATTCCTTTTGTAATGATCGCATCAGCATCAGCTGTGAAAAAAACTTTGCTGTCACGCAATTCAGAATTTAACCATACCCTACTCTGGCAACCTTTTATAATTCTTTCTTCCGTTTTAAATTCTTCTTTTATCAACGGTAAAGATCTGCCAAGATCAATTAAGTGCTCGTACTTAGCTTCCCAGTCATCACCAAAGATCTCAAACTCTTCAATTATTTCTTTTTCAGTTTCTTCGATTTTCATTCTTATTCAAGATCATTTAATCTCCTTCGACTCCGCTCAGGATGACAATATTAGTTTAACATTGTAATTACTTTTTTCAACTTCTCAATAAAAAAATCAACTTCACTTTTTGTATTATAAATTGCAAACGAAATTCTAACAGTTCCCTGAATATTTAAACATTGCATCAAGGGTTGTGTGCAGTGATGTCCTGTTCTTACAGCAATACCATATTTATCCATTAATGTACCCACATCAAAAGGATGATTGTTCTTTACATTAAAAGAAATTACACCCGCTTTGTTATTACTTTTACCATAAACAATCACTTCAGGGATCTCACTCATTTTTTGTTGCGCATATTGCACCAATTCATGCTCATGTTCGAAAATAGTTTGCATGCCAACAGCATTCATAAAATCAATTGCAGCTGCAAAACCAATAGCACCGGCTATGTGCGGTGTACCGGGCTCAAAACGCAAAGCATTCTCAGCATATTCAGTTTTTTCAAAAGTAACAGTCTTAATAGTGCCGCCACCCGGTTTTGAAACTTGAAGATCTTTTAACCACTTTTCTGAAAGATATAATACACCAATACCGGTCGGTCCATACATTTTATGCGCGCTGCAAACAAAAAAATCAACATCCAGTTTTTCAAGATCAACAGGCATATGAGGAGCAGATTGTGCACCATCCACTAAAACTGCAATATTGTTTTTCTTTGCAAGTACTTTTATTTTTTCGAGATCAGTAATAACACCAAGCGTATTTGAAACATGCGCAATGGCGATCAGTTTTGTTTTTTGGTTGATCAATTCTTCTAATTTCGAATAATCAAGGCTTTGATCTTCCAGTAAAGGAATTACTTTTAATTTTCCGCCGTTCTCTTCCGCCCATAATTGCCAGGCTAAAATATTAGAATGGTGCTCGTAAGACGAAAGAATAATCTCATCCCCTTTTTGTAAATAATTTTTTGATAAGCCATTTACAACTAAATTAATTGAATCGGTTGTACCGGCGGTAAATATAATTTGTTGGTCATTCTTTACTTTAAAATGATCCGCCACTGTTTTTCTTGCTTTCTCAAATAATTCAGTCGCTGTTCTGCTTAAGGTATGTACGCCACGGTGAATATTGGCATTTGAGGCTTTATAATAATTTGAAATACTTTCGATAACCGATAATGGTTTTTGACTTGTTGCGCCATTATCAAAATACACAAGATCGTAACCATTTATTTTTTGGTTAAGAACAGGAAACTGATCACGTATATTTTTAAGGTCTTTCAATTATAATTTGTCTTCAAATAAAGTAAGAATCTTTTCTTTTAGTTCGTCTACCTCAATTTTATTAATTACTTCTTGCGCAAAAGCGTTCAACAATAGTTTTTTCGCACTTTCTCTGCCTATACCTCGTGCATTTAAATAAAATACAGCCACTTCATCAATTTTACCTGTTGATGTACCGTGCGAACACTTTACATCATCAGCATAAATCTCTAATTGCGGTTTGGTATTAATAGTTGCATCATCACTTAATAAAATATTTTTACTGCTTTGATATGCGTTTGTTTTCTGAGCATCCTTTCTTACGTAGATCTTGCCATTAAAAACACCAGTACTTTTATCATTAATAATGCCTTTATACAATTCATTGCTTTCGCAATTAGGCATTTGGTGATCCATCAACGTATGATTATCTACTAATTGATTTTCTTTAGTGGTGAATAATCCGTTTAAATGCGCTTCGCAATTTTGTGCAGCTAAAACAACATTATGATTATTACGCACTAACGAACCACTTAATGTAATAGTTGTATTATCGTATTTGCCGTAACGCTCAATTGAAACCTGGTTTGTATTTACAGAAAAACCATTCTTTCCTTCGTTTTGAATTGTATAAGAAGTTAATTTACCGTTTTCAGAAACAAATTTCTCGCTCAAAAAATTGGTAAATACTTTTCCTTCACCAATACAAATTTGTTCTTCTATTATAGTTGCTTCTGCATTTTTACCAATTTCAATTACATTTCTTGGGTTTACTAATGCTTCTGAGCTTGCGCTTGAAACATACAATATATGAATTGGCATTTGCAATTGCTCATTATCTTCAATTTTTAAATGAAAGCCGGTTCCACTAAAAGCAGTGTTCAAAGCAATAAAGGTGTCTGTTTCAACATTTGCCAAAGTGCCGATCAATTTTTTTCCATTTGCATCCAAATTAGAAAAAGCAGTAAGGTGTAATCCTTTTAAAATTATTTTATCGCTTA
Organism: Bacteroidota bacterium; assembly: GCA_013816615.1. Taxonomy (GTDB): domain Bacteria; phylum Bacteroidota; class Bacteroidia; order B-17B0; family Aurantibacillaceae; genus Aurantibacillus. The sequence continues at coordinate 949 of JACDED010000018.1, read as the reverse complement.
GGCTCTCAGAATAATTACCGTTTACAACTACAATTGTTAATGCATCATTCAATTTATACTTTTTAATATCGTCAACCGAATTTAATTTTTGTTCAATGTTCTTAAATTCTTTTTTGAAAATACCATCCGTATTGCAATACTTATAATCTTCGTGCTTATTAGTTGGAATGCCTTTATTCTCTAAATACAATAATGCTTTAGAAAGCTTGTCGTTATCAATAAAATTAACCTTACCAGCCGTAGCGGAAATTTTATCAATGATGAGTTGCGCCGTATTTGTTTTTTCTGCGATCATTTATTTTTCTAAGCTTTCAAACTGTTGTTTAATTTCGTCGTAACCTTTTGCTTCTAATTCAAGCGCTAATTCTTTAGTGCCGGATTTTACAATTTTCCCGTTATATAAAATATGTACAAAATCAGGAACGATATAATCCAATAAACGTTGGTAGTGTGTAATTACCACAAAAGCATTGTCATTACTTTTTAAAGCATTAACGCCTGTTGCTACAATTCTTAACGCGTCAATATCCAAACCACTATCTGTCTCATCTAAAATGGCCAGTTTGGGGTTTAACATTGCCATTTGAAAAATCTCATTTCTTTTTTTCTCGCCACCGCTAAAACCTTCGTTCACGCTTCGGTTAGCCAATTTACCATCTAACTCAACTAACTTTTGTTTTTCTTTTACCAGCGCTAAAAAATCTTTGGCAGGCATTTCCTCTTTACCGTTATAAGTGCGGATCTCGTTCAATGCTGTTTTCAAGAAATTAATATTGCTTACTCCCGGAATTTCTACAGGATATTGAAAGGCCAAAAATAATCCTTCGCGCGCTCTATCTTCAGGAGCCATTTCCAAAATGTTCTTCCCGTTAAATATTACTTCACCTTGGGTTACTTCATAATCTTCGCGACCTGCTAATACGCTTGCTAAAGTAGATTTACCAGAACC
>JACDED010000142.1 GCA_013816615.1 Bacteroidota bacterium | reverse complement strand
CTTTTACTTTTTTAAGTTGTCGTTCTAAATTTTTTTCTAATACCGTTCGGGTTAATTTTGATTTTCTTGCCATAATTGATACAAATATAACAAATATTTGTATATTATAGAACACTAATTAGTATAAGATATAATATGGTTTTAGCCACCACTTTTTTAAACACTCAACATCCGCATGTAAACTTCCTTTTGTATTATACTTGTTTACATTAAGCTTATTTACCTGTACTTCCTGGATAATAGAATAAATACCGGGCGGGAGTTGAAAAGAGAATTTACCGTTTTCATCCGCCTTAAAACTAAGGATCACTTTTTTCTTTAATGAATTCACATTTCCTTTTCTAATATAAAATGTTTTACCTGCATAAGGTTTAGCTTTTGCATACTCTGCCATCATTTCTTCAGAAGGCGCAGCACCACCGCAATAAGCTGACGTTTGTGTTACCTTACCACTTAGATTAAAAGAAACCTGCTTTGTTTTATTTATTTGAGAATAACAAATACTATTAATAAGTAAAATAAACAGGACGATAGTTTTTAGTTTATGCATTGAAGTCTTTTTATATTAAGATGGGTAAAGATATTTTTTTCCACAAGCCTTTGTGAAATTTTAAGAATACTATAATTTATAGCATTACATTGCTACAAATCGTACTACCTTTACTTTAAGCTAAAAACATGGAAACGCCAATAACCAGTTACTTTAAAGGCCGCGGAGCTCAGGTAAACCCAAATAATAAATTTAATAAACTGCAATATGCGCAAGAACACGTTGAATGCCTTGATGAAGATTTTCTTCAAAAAGAAAAAACAGAGATCATTTATACTTATCCCAAAACGATCATTAACAAGGTTGAGAGCGAAGACGTTGGTGGTGAATACTCATTAAACCCTTATCAGGGATGTGAGCACGGTTGTATTTATTGTTATGCCAGGCCCACACATGAATATTGGGGCTTTAGTGCTGGCCTTGATTTTGAACGCAAGATCATCGTTAAAAAAAATGTAGTTGAAGTTTTAGAAAAAACTTTCAGCAATAAAAAATGGAAGCCTGCACCTATTATGCTTTCAGGTAATACAGATTGTTACCAACCTTTAGAAAGGCAATTAGAAATAACACGCAAAATTTTACAGGTGTGTTTAAAATACAAACATCCCGTTGGCATCATAACAAAAAATGCTTTGGTATTAAGAGATCTTGATATTCTAACAGAACTGGCGAAACATAATTTAGTACACGTAATGGTCTCTATTACGGGTACTGATGAAAAAGTTCGTCAGCTGTTAGAGCCAAGAACTGCTTCTTATAAAAGCAGGATAAATACAATTGAAACACTTGCCAAAAATAATATTCCCTGTGGTGTAATGTTAGCCCCAATAATTCCCGGCATTAACAATCACGAAATTCCTGAAGTTTTAGAATTAGTAGGAAATGCCGGAGCAACAAGTGCAGGCATGACCATTGTAAGATTAAACGGTTCGCTTGAACAGATCTTTAAAGATTGGCTTGTAAAGAATTTCCCTGATCGTGCAGATAAAGTATGGAACCAGATCTGTGAGTGCCACGGCGGTAAAGTAAGCGATAGCCGTAAAGGCGTGCGCATGCGTGGTGAAGGTAAAATAGCCGAGTCGATCCGTCAATTATTTAAGCTTTCCAAACAACGTTTTATAAAACCTTCCGGTTTTGAATTTAATTGCGAAAGCTTTAATTATAAAGCCAATGATGTGCAGTTAAGTTTGTTTTAAAAATATTAGTATTTTATTTTAAATAGATTTAAATTATTGAAAAACAATATGTTATATTAATCATTTATTTGTTTTATCAAAATAGTAAAACCTTTTAGATCGCACGTCGTATAAGAAAGGAATTATCTATTAAATGAAGAGACTTTACGTATTTTTATTATTATTTTTACTTTCATGTTTTGCGAATACCCTATTTGCTCAAACAAACGCATGTGCTTCTTGCAGTAATGTACCGTCTTTTACCGCCAATCTATCCAGCAACCCAAATAATTCATATACTGTTTCAAGTGTAAGAAACAATCAATGTTGTCAAGGAACAGGTTCCGATAAGTGTGTTGTATTTTATGTAACAGTGCATCCTCAAGCCACAGAGATCAAGTTTTTTAAGAGTGGGGGAAATAATGGTAATTATCAAATTGATTGTATGGCTCCAACCTATAATCCAACAAATCCGGTTTGTTTAAATGGATTAACTCAATTTTGTATTACCTATTGTAATCCCGGAAACAATAATGACACATATACAATCACTACAAGTGCGGGTTTTTCGGTTTCGCCAAATTTTTCAGTAAACGCGGGATGTACTGCAAAGATGTATGTAAGTGGATTAAATCCTTCTACTGTTACATGGAATTCTATTTTTCCAAGTACGTCAGGAGCTTACAATTCTTATTTAAGTTGTTTATCAGGTTGTGACACCACTTATGTTACACCCACAGCAGGAGCCCCACCATTTATTGATTACTTAGTTTGTGGAACAAAAGCGGGATGTTCAAGTGGAACTGTTTGTGATACGATTCGTGTTTATACCTCACCAAGTTTATCTGTAGCAATTACGCCAAGCAATGCCGTGGTATGTTCTCCGGCAACGTCTGTGGCTTTAACTGCTACGGCAAGTGGTGGCGTTGGTCCTTATTCATATACATGGACTCCCGGAAGTATAGTTTCCCAAAGTGTTGCGGCATCAATTGGAAATTATACCGTAACTGTTAAAGATAATTCAAGTGGTTGCCCTTTTAAAACCGCAACAATTACTGTTATTTCGGGAACCGCACCACCTTCACCAGTACCGGGAAGTAATTCGCCAATATGCACAGGGCAAACTTTAAGTTTAACAGCATCAGCAGTTGCTAGTGCAACATTGTATTCGTGGAGTGGTCCTTTAAGTTATACTTCAAATATTCAAAATCCGAGTATCGCTAATGCAACATTAACGCAAGCAGGAACTTATTCGGTTACAGCAACTGCCGGAGGTTGCGTAAGTTCTCCGGCCACGATCTCAGTTTCAATTAATAATGCGCCGGTTGCTCCAGCTGCAGGAAGTAACGGCCCACTATGTGCCGGACAAAATTTAAGTTTAACCTCAAGTACAATCACAGGTGCAACATATAGTTGGACAGGTCCGAATTCTTTCACATCAAATATTCAAAATCCAACAATAGTTGGCGCAACAACATTAGCTGCCGGGGTTTATTCAGTTTATGCAACCGTTGGAGGATGTAGCGGGCCAATAGGAACCGTTAATGTAATTGTTAATCCGGCACCCGCCTCACCAACATTAAGTAGCAACGCTCCACTTTGTGTTGGACAAACATTGAGTTTAACTGCAAGTACGATCGCAAGTGCCATATATAGTTGGAGCGGGCCAAATAGTTTTAGTTCTGCAAATCAAAATACGGTTATTACAAATGCTCAAATAGTAAATAGTGGTAATTATACTTTGATTGCAACAGTGAGCGGATGCCAAAGTCTTCCATCTATATTAAGCGTAACAATTAGCCCACCACCTGGCACATTAACTTTAGGAAGTAACTCACCAATTTGTGCCGGACAAAACTTAAGTCTTACCGCTAGTCCAATTAGCAGTGCAACCTACAGTTGGAGTGGGCCAAACGGATTTAGTTCATCATCACAAAATACAGTGATAGTTGGAGCTTCTACTCTTGCATCAGGAACATATACTGCTTTTGCAAAAGTTGGTGGATGTACAGGACCAACAACAACAATTAACGTTACAGTAAATCCAATTCCTTTGATGCCTGTTTTAGGAAGTAATTCTCCATTATGTGCAGGACAAAACTTAAATCTTACAGCAAATTTTGTAGTCGGCGCAAGTTACAATTGGAGTGGCCCAAATTCTTTCACCTCATCAATTCAAAATCCAACACTAACAAATGCATCAACGCTTGCTTCCGGAACTTATAGTGCTTTTATGACTGTAAATGGATGCTCAGGTCCTATTGCAACAATTGGTGTTACAGTTAATTCAATACCTGCAACGCCAACCCCGTCTAATAATTCACCAATATGTGTAGGAAATACTTTGAGTTTTACAATTGGAGCAATTGCCAGTGCAACATATAATTGGGCAGGGCCAAATACATTTTCTTCGGCATTGCAAAATCCAACTATTCCCGGAGCTTCAACGCTTGCCTCCGGAAATTATTCATTAACGGTTACTGTAAATGGTTGTACAAGTGCAGCCGGAATTACAAGTGCAACTGTGAGTCCATTACCAGCTTCACCTGTTGCAGGAAGTAACGGCCCACTATGTGCCGGACAAAATTTAAGTTTAACCTCAAGCACAATTGCAGGTGCAACATATAGTTGGACAGGTCCGAATTCTTTCACATCAACTATTCAAAATCCAACAATAGTTGGCGCAACAACGTTAGCCGCCGGTGTTTATTCCGTTGATGCAACGGTTGGAGGATGTAGCGGGCCAATAGGAACCGTTAATGTTGTTGTTAATCCGACACCGGCCTCACCAACATTAAGTAGCAACGCTCCACTTTGTGTTGGACAAACATTGAGCTTAACTGCAAGCACGATCGCAAGTGCTATATATAGTTGGAGTGGACCCAATGGTTTTAGTTCTGCAAATCAAAACACGGTAATTACAAATGCGCAAATTGTGAATAGCGGCGGTTACACTTTAACTGCAACAGTAAATGGCTGTACAAGTTTACCTTCAGTGGTAAATGTTACAATTAGTCCACCACCGGGAACTTTGACATTGAGCGCAAATACTCCTGTTTGTTCGGGGCAAAATCTTTCCTTAACTGCTAGTTCTATAGCCGCAGCGAGTTATAGTTGGTCGGGTCCAAATGGGTTTACTTCTTCAAATCAAAATCCTGTGATCATTGGAGTAACTGCGGCTGCGGCCGGAGTTTATTCGGTATCGGCAACAGTAGGTTCTTGTACCGGACCTATTTCAACGGTAAACGTTAATGTTATCCAATCACCTGCAGCGCCTACATTAGGAAGCAACTCACCAATATGTGACGGGCAGAATATTAATCTTACTGCAAGTTTTACTACCAGCCCTAATTATTCCTGGAGTGGTCCAAATTCATTTACTTCCAATGCACAAAATCCTGTGATCACCAATGCATCAACACTTGCAACAGGTGTTTATACAGTATTTGTAACATCGTTAGGATGTAGCAGTCCAATTAGTACAATCAGTGTTATCGTTAATACAATTCCAGCTACTCCAACGCCTTCAAATAACTCTCCAATATGTATTGGAAATAATTTGAATTTTACGGTAACGAATGTTCCGGGCGGAACGTATAGTTGGGTAGGGCCAAATAGTTTTGTTTCGGCATCACAAAATCCAACTATCGTAGGCGCTTCAACACCTGCTACAGGTGCTTATTCTTTAATAGTTACCGTTAACGGATGTCAAAGTATTGCCGGAATTACAAATGCTACAGTGAGTCCGCTACCATCTGCGCCAACTCCGGGAAGTAATGCACCGCTTTGTGCAGGTCAAACTTTGAGTTTAACAGCAAGTACAATTCCCGGAGCAACGTATTCGTGGACTGGACCAAACTCATTTACATCAAACATTCAAAACCCTACAATAATAAATTCGTCAACACTTGCAAGTGGTACTTACACAGTATTTGTTAACGTAAATGGTTGCTCAGGATCAATCGCAACAATTGCTCTCACAATAAATCCCGCTCCTGCATCGCCTACTCTAACAAGTGATTCACCTGTTTGTATTGGATCAACATTAAATTTTACGGCGAGTGGAATTCCTTCAGGAAGTTATCAATGGTCAGGACCAAATTCGTTTACATCTAACATTGCAAATCCAACAATAATAAATGCACCGATTGCAGCAAGTGGAATTTACACAGTGTTTGCAACAGCCAATTCGTGTTCGGGTCCTACGTCAACAATTTCGGTTACGGTGAGCCCTCAACCAACAGTAACTGCGGGTTCTAATCAAACTGTATGCGCCAATAATAATATGGTGAATTTGAATGGGTTCTCCTCAACAAGCACTGGAACATGGACGAGTTCAGGAACAGGAATTTTTTCTCCTAATACTATCAATGGAAATTATTTTCCCAGTGCAACAGATGTTGCTAATGGAAGTGTTGCTCTTACATTCAATTCTACAAATAATGGAGGATGTTCATCAGTTTCGAATACCATGTTAGTGAATTTCTCACCAGCGCCAACTGTAAATGCCGGGCCTTCACAAACTGTGTGTGCTAATAATTCAACAATAACGTTGAATGGATCTGTAACGGTAGCGAGTGGTGGAATTTGGACGAGTAACGGAACAGGCACATTTGTTCCCAATAATACATCGCTATCAACTTCTTATATTCCAAGTGCAACAGATATCGCCAACAGTAGCGTTACATTTACGTTAACATCAACAGGAAACGGAAATTGCAATCCTGTTACAAACACTTGCGTAATACTGATTACACCTGCACCTGTTGCAAACGCCGGCCCATCTGTACAAATAGTTTGTAAGAACAATCCAAATTATCAGCTTACAGGAACTTCTACAACAGGATCATTAAGCTGGTCAACCAGTGGTACAGGAACGTTTAGTCCAAACAACACAATTTTAAATCCAATATATTTTTCAAGTACGGCAGACACAACAGCGGGTTCGGTAGTAATTTTTGTAACCACAACAAATAATGGTGGATGTAACCCGGTTACAACAAGTATCACTTTAGTTTATACAAGTACTATTACTTCAAATGCAGGACCAAATCAAACGGTGTGTTCAAATAATCCGAATGTATTATTAAATGGTATTACAACAACAAGTGCAGGAGTTTGGAGTAGTAGTGGTACAGGTATTTTTACACCGAGTGCTAATTCACTTACAACAACATATATACCAAGTGCTGCTGATATAACAGCCGGTTTAGTAACCTTAACATTAACCACGGCAAATAATGGTGGATGTAATCCTGTAGAAAGCGTGATGACCATCACTATCACACCTGGTCCAACAGCAAATGCCGGATCAAATCAAACTGTTTGCGCAAATAGCGCATCGGTTGCATTAAGCGGATCTTTCTCTATTTCAACAGGTGCTGTTTGGTCGTCGAGCGGAAGTGGAACATTTGTACCAAGCACCACAAGTATGAATACAACTTATGTTGCAAGTAATGCGGATACAACGGCCGGAAGTGTTTTGATATTCTTAACAACAACAGGTAATAATAATTGTAACCCAACTGTGGATACAATGAATATTACTTTCACTCCTGCTCCGTTGGTTAATGCCGGTGGAAGCATTTCTATTTGTAAAGGTACTCCTACAGTTGGATTAAATGGATATTCATCAACAGGTTCGGGAACATGGACAACATTGGGCTCAGGCACTTTTACACCAAATAATACCATTTTAAATCCTATTTACACACCCAGTACTGCAGATACAACTGCGGGAAGTGTTTCTTTAATACTAACTTCAATAAATAATGGAGGATGTAATCCTATTTCAAACACCGTAGTGATCACCTTCTTTGGTAATCCAACTATAACCGCAGGAACAGATATGACCGTTTGTGCTAATAATGCCAACGTGAATTTGAACGGATCCTCATCAACAAGCTCCGGAACATGGACCAGTAGCGGTAACGGGGCGTTTTCTCCAAATGCGATCAATGGTGTTTACGTACCGAGTGGTTTAGATATAACTGCAGGAAGTGTTACATTAAATATTACTTCAACTAATAACGGAGGTTGTGTTGCCGTTAATGATGATCTTGTGGTTAATTTTAGTGCCGCGCCAATTGTAAATGCAGGAAATGATATGACGGTTTGTGCAACCTCTTCTGTTTCTATGAATGGTTCGGTAAGTATTGCAAGTGGTGGTATTTGGACTAGTTCAGGAACAGGAAGTTTTGTTCCAAGCGCTAGTATTACTACAACGGGTTATGTTCCAGGTTCAGCGGATACATTAAATGGAAGTGTAACCTTGTATTTAACGAGCTCAGGAAACGGAAATTGTAATTCTGTTGTTGATTCAATGAAGATCACTTTTGAAAAATCGCCTTACGCTGTGGCGGGAAGTGATATTGCAATTTGCAAAAATCAATCTGTTGCTCAATTGAACGGACAATCATCTACAGGAACTGTAACATGGACAACGCTTGGCGGAGGTTCGTTCTCGCCAAATAATAATATCAATAATCCAAGTTATATACCTTCGAGCGCAGATACATCGCAAGGATTTGTATTTGTTGTATTGTCAGTGCCGGGAAGTGCTAATTGTAGTGATGCCAGGGATACTTTGCGAATAAACTTTAACAGTATTCCTAAAGCAAATTTCCTGGCTATAAACAGATGTGCCAAATCGGCAACAACATTTAGTAATACCTCTTCTGCGGGAACAAGTACAATTTCGGGTTGGTTATGGCAAATCGTAAATGATACAACGTCGGTTCTTAACCCTTCGTACACATTTACGAGCGCAGGAAATTATACTGTATCGTTGGTGGTTAATAATGGTTGTAAGGACTCTATTGCAAAACAAATTAAAATAAATCCAACAGCCGATGTCGCATTTGATCATTCCGTACTTTGTAGAGATAGTGTGAAATTTGTTAGTACAGCATCTTTATCGCCGGGTAACATATTGAGCTGGTCATGGAATTTTGGAGATAGCACAACATCTACAATTCAAAATCCAACGCATGTTTATTCTGATACCGGTATTTATATTACGCAACACATCATTCTCACAGATTCTGGATGTGTATCCTTTGTAAGAGATACCATTCATGTGACCTCTTGTAATAACGAATTTGTAACTGGAAATCCTGCAGTTCCAAATGCATTTACACCAAATGGAGATGGTAGGAATGATATCTTATTTGTGAAAGGTGGCCCATTTAAAGAAATGGATTTTAGAATATTTAATGAATGGGGTAATCAAATATTCAAATCAACAGAACAAAGTAGCGGCTGGGATGGAACATTTAAGGATGCAATGCAGCCGCAAGCGAGGTATATTTGGACGCTTACGTGTGAGGTAATTGATGGAAGAGTATTTACACTCACTGGAGAAACATATTTAACCAAATAGGAAAATGAAAAAAATAAAACATATTATATTTATTATTCTGGTTACTACAATTCAGTTTGCAAATGCACAAGATTTTCATGTTGCACAATATGATATTGCGTATCAGTATATGAATCCGGCTCAAACCGGCTCTTTTGATCAATCTTTTGGAGACTACAAAGTGCAAATGTTAACCCGTTCTCAGTGGAGAAGTATGGGCATTAAACCATTCTTCACAACTTATTTATCTTATGACATGCCTTATATAATTAAGGATAAAAAAATAGGCTTAGGGGCTTTTCTGATAAATAATAACACTGGATCTGGTAATATGAACACAACGCAATTCATGCTATCGGGTTCTTACAATATTCTTGATAAAAAAGCACTAGGCAGACATGTGTTAACAACCGGATTACAAATCGGAGTTTTATATAAAACGTTTAACACTAAAAATCTATATTACGATAATCAGTATTCTTATTCAGTTGATGGCGGAAGTTTTGATAAATCAGTAACGAGTGGTGAAACGTATTCTTCTTTGAATCTTACACGTTTCGATGCTAACATAGGGATTTATTATAAAATGATAGACATTACAAAAAAGTATCATCCTTACGTAGGTTTCTCGATGGCACACCTTACCAAACCAAACGAAGCATTTTTTGGAGATATAAGCAGGATGCCTATTAAGATCAGATTTTATGGGGGATGTGATCTGAAGGTTAATGAAGAAATAGATGTTACACCTAGATTTTTATATTTGAACCAGGCAAAAGCCTATGAGATCACTGCAGGGATTCTGGCTTCCTATTTATTAAAAGAACAAAAAATAAAACTTTTATTTGGTTCCGATTACAGGTATAAGGATGCTGTTATTATCAATGCAGGGGCTAAAAACGATGCGTTATCGTTAAGATTCAGTTATGATATCAATTCATCTTACTTAAATAAATACACAAATGGAAGAGGAGCCTGGGAAATATCCTTAAGTTATACTGGCGTAAAAGGTAAGAGTTTTAAAGACGCGATCTTAAGTAGATATTTTTAGATAAATAATACCCGCTTTTATTTATAGGTTTAACAAGGTTTGTTTTTTTAGGGTTTTAAACCGCTGAAGTTCCTTTCATAAAAAAGATTTCATCATTACAAGTTTTAATGATCACTCACAAGAAATAATTTTTACTGCTGTAGATAATAAATTCGCTAATCTGCCCCAATTATTTAAATAATTAATTTGTGAGTTTTTTATAAAGTCTATATTTTTCGCCAAACTTAATACAGGAGAGTAAAGCGTATGTATAAAAAAAATTTGATATAATACCAAATTCAGTTATTAAGTAGTCCAAATTAAATTGTTAAAAACATACCTAAATCCGCATATAGACATGACCTTTTCGCTCGATATATTTTTAATTTCATCTGAAATAAAATCGCT
>JACDED010000141.1:9153-10529 GCA_013816615.1 Bacteroidota bacterium | reverse complement strand
CGGATTTAGGTATGTTTTTAACAATTTAATTTGGACTACTTAATAACTGAATTTGGTATAAGAAAAGACGGCACTACTTTTTGGGGAAGTATATTAATAACAGCGTTACATAATGATGCGGGTGATGTAATTGGCTATACTAAATTAACAAGAGAGCTTCGTGATAACGAGATCGAATAGGTTTATTAATCTATAGCTTCAAATCTTCTTCCATAAATGATTTCAGTTTGAAAATAAAAAACTATTCAGATAGATATTATAAATACCTTAATTTAATTTCAATCGTTTTATTTTCATTTTTAAAAATAAAATCAAAGCTTTCAAATTTCGGACGCGACATCCCCGTGTGGTAATAATCCGAAAACCCAAACCCTTCTTTTGGTAAAATTAATCCGTAATCCATTTTTTGATTGCTGTTCTCATCATCTAAAATAGCAATGCCATACACTCCGGGCTTTAAACCAGTGTAGCTGATACTTAAAGCGCCAGTAGCAACTTTTGTTTTGGGTTCAATTTTAATAAGCATTGGTTTTTCTTTATCAAAACTTTCTGATGTATTATAAAAAGCCAATCGAATTGTTCCGGAAGAATTTCTTATTCCTGAAATATTAATTTTAAGTGTTTGCACAAAGGCCAAACAAGAAGTGAAAAACAATAATAAAAATAGTTTCATTTTAAGAACAATTATAATTTTAAAATTTCTTCAACCAATAATTTCACTTCATCAAGCGTATTATTCTTTCCAAACGAAAAGCGAAAAGAATTTTTTACTTCATCATTATTTAAACCCATTGCTTTTAAAACATGTGAAGGTTCGGGGTTATCACTGGCGCAGGCCGAACCGCTCGAAAAGGCAAATTTATTTGAAAGCAATCTTATGTTTTTTTCTTTCGGAAAAGTAAGATTACTGGTATTATAAAGGCGTTGTTTTGTGCTCCCGTTAATTCTTAAACCTTCAATATCCAATAACTGGTGTTCAAAATAATTTTTCAACTTAGAAACATGAGTTCCACTTTCCCAAAAAGTTTTTTCAAAAATCTCGGCAGCCGTTCCAAAACCTGCAATTAACGGCACATTCAAGGTTCCTGAGCGTTTACCGTTTTGATGCCCCCCGCCGTTTATTTGCTCAATTAAGTTTACACGCGGGTCTTTTCTTTTTACATATAAAGCACCAATGCCTTTTGGGCCGTACATTTTATGTGCGCTAAAGGCCATGCAATGCACACCAAGCTCGGCCACATCACAACGCTCTTTACCAACAAATTGTGTAGCATCACTAAAAAATAAAATATTTTTTTCATTACAGATCTCCGCAATTTTTTCCAATGGTTGAATAACACCTGTTTCGTTATTGGCGGCCATTATACTTACCAGGA
>JACDED010000141.1:4614-9143 GCA_013816615.1 Bacteroidota bacterium | reverse complement strand
TACCAGGATCGTTTTGGGTTTTATAGCTGCTTTTAATTCAGCAAGATCGATCAGCCCTTCCTGGTCAATGTTTAAATAAGTGATCTCAGCTCCCTTATTTTCTAATGCCAAACAGGTGTCTAAAACCGCTTTATGTTCAGTTTTGCAGGTGATAATATGATTGCCTTTTGTGCCATAAGCTTCGTAAATACCTTTTATAGCAAGGTTTACAGATTCTGTAGCACCCGAAGTAAATAGTATTTCAGAATCTTCACAATTAATTAAAGATGCAATTTGTTTCGTGGCTCTTTCAACGGCAGCCTGCGCTACCCAACCATAGGCGTGAAGTTTACTGGCCGCATTGCCATAATGTTCAGTATAAAACGGAATAATTGTTTCAATAACATATTTATCCACTTTTGTAGTGGCATTATTATCAAAATAAATTAAATTGTTTATCATGGTCAATAAATTATCTTTGCATCCGTGTTTAAAGGTATAAATAAACATTATTTCCTGCTCCATATAATCGTATTTATTTGGGGTTTCTCTCCTGTTTTAGGAAGATTTATAAGTGCAGATGCATTTCAACTTGTTTGGTTTCGTATTTTAATTACGGTTGGTGTGATGTTTTTGTATCTAAAATTCACAAAACAGGATATGAAGATCTCTGCAAAATATTTTTGGCAATTGAGTGGCATAGGCGTTATTATAATGGTGCATTGGCTTATGTTTTATGGCGCCATCAAAGAATCCAATATCAGTGTTACTATGGTTGCATTTAGTACAGGTACTTTATTTAGTTCTATTATTGAACCTGTATTTTTTAAGCGCGCTATTCGTTTTTATGAAGTTATAATAGGGCTAATAATTATTGGGGCTATTGCGCTTATCTTTTCAATTGAAACAGAATACTGGTTTGGAATTGTTTTGGGAATCGGTGCTGCCTTAACATCTTCTTTATTCGGTGTTTTAAACGGCATCATGGCGCATAAATTAAAATCAGGTGTAATAAGCTTTTATGAATTAAGTGCTGCATTGCTAAGCCTTACCTTATTTTTAGCAGTGAATGGTAATTTTAAACCTGAATTTTTTGTGCTTGATAATTCGTCAATTATAGGTTTACTTTTATTGAGCCTTGTTTGTACGGTATTCCCTTTCATAGCTTCTGTGGATCTTTCAAAATTTATAAGTCCCTATACGATCGTTTTAACTGTAAATCTCGAAACCGTTTATGGTATTATTTGGGCAATTTTATTTTATAGTGAAAATAAAGAGGTAAAACCCACGTTCTATATAGGGGTTTTGATCATTTTACTAGCCATCTTTTTAAATTCATATTTAAAACGGATCAGTGATAAAAAACCGATTCAGAATTAATAATTATATTTAAGAGTGCAATTAAAGAAAATTCTCATAGTGCGTTTTAGTTCTATTGGTGACATTGTTTTAACAACACCGGTTATTCGCTGTGCCAAAGCACAGTTAAAAGGTACGGAAATTCATTTTGTTACAAAAGAGGTTTTTAAAAGTGTTTTAATTCATAATCCAAACATTGACAAGCTGCACACGTTTAAAGAAGATGTTTCTGAATTGTATGATCAATTAAAAGCAGAGAAGTTTGATATAGTAATAGATCTTCATAAAAATTTAAGAAGCTTAAGATTAAAACAAAAGTTAGGTGTTAAAAGTTATTCGTTCAATAAGATCAACCTGCAAAAATTTTTAGCTGTAAATTTTAAGTTGATAAATAAATTACCATCCAAACATATTGTAGACCGTTATTTTGAAACTATTTCTCCTCTTGGTGTTGTTAATGATGGGAAGGGTTTAGATCACTTTATCGCAGAAAATGATAAAGTAAAAATTCAGGAATTTGTTCCTGCTTTGCAAAATAAATTTATTGCTTTGGTTGTGGGTGGATCTTATTACACAAAAAGGATCCCCTTAAATAAACTGGCGCAAATTTGTGAAACGGCTGTTTTGCCTATTGTAATTTTAGGTGGAAAAGAAGATAAAGCTGTTGCTCACGAATTGCAAAAACAGTTTCCTCAAATAATAAATACCTGCGGGCAGTATTCTATTAATCAAAGTGCTTCTATAATTGAACAGGCAGAGTGGGTAATTACTTCCGATACGGGTTTAATGCACATTGCATCTGCCTTCAATAAAAAAATAATTTCTATATGGGGAAACACAATTCCCGAATTTGGTATGGGGCCTTATATGCCAAATCCCGAAAATAAGATCTTAGAAGTAAAAGGCTTAAGTTGCCGTCCCTGCTCAAAGCTTGGGTATAAAAAATGCCCGCTGGGTCATTTTAAATGTATGAATGAAATCGATGTCACTTGCCTGGAAATCTAAATAAAAAGCAAGGTTTACCGTAAAAGGGATTTTTTGCACAACATATTTTAAATGGTTTTCTTTTCAGAATCTTATATTTACATAAAAGATAAATTTATATTTTGCTTTGCACTTAATGAGAAACATAACAGCATTACTATTTATTTTTAGTTTTTTTATATCTTTTGCACAGCAGGAAGATAGCTTATTTTCTCTGACTTTTGATTTTAACGAGCACCAGCTTAAAGAGGCCGGTAATAAAGTTATAATTAAGCCCGTAGGTGTATATCTTACTACAGACCGTTTTGGTAATGAAGAGTCGGCTGTATATTTGCAGGGCGCTGCTGAAAGCTATTTAAATCTTGGTACCTCGCCTTTATTAAAAGCCACAAAAACTACTATTTCTTTATGGGTAAATCTTGACCGGAGAGTTTACATAGGCAAAGGATATGATTCTAATCCTATTTACATAGTAAAGAACAGGCTACAGGATGATTTTTATGTAGCTTATGGGATTACCTACGATGGATATAGCAATCGTTATGCAGCAGCTTCCACCCTGGATTCTATTAAGGAAGCAACTGTTGTATCAAAAGAGTATGTTACTTTTCGTAAATGGCATCATTTTGTTATTACCAGCGACTACAATTTTTTTGCATTTTATGTAGATGGCGAGCTTGAGGCCAAAGTAAAAAAGGGTTTTGAAACTGTTTTTTTAAAATCCGATTCTGTGGTTATAGGTCATTCGGCAAATAAAAAAAATTTCAGGTTTTCGCAAGGCACGTTTGATGATATACAAATATTTCACAGGGTTTTAAGTGAGAGCGAAATAAAAGATCTATATAACGCGCCAAATCCAAACCGGTTTAAGATTATTTTGTTTGCGTTCTTAAAAATTATTTCACTAATAGCAGCTATTTTACTGATCGCATTTTTACTTGTGACAAGCCGTAGAAAAAGCTTAAAAAGAGAACAGGAGAAGTTTGAGCTAAAAAGTAAGATGTCGGAGATGGAGATACGGGTGATAAAGGCTCAGATTAATCCACATTTTATGGCTAATTGTCTTTCTGCGGTTCAACATCTGATTATTACAAACCGACTTGAGGCTGCTAACAATTACCTTGCTAAATTCGGTTTTATAGTGCGCCAGGTACTTAATTTTTCAACAAAATCTCTTGTTACATTACAAGAAGAATTAGAAATAGTAAAGCTTAATATTGAGTTGGAACAGTTACGCTTTGAAGACAGTTTTATTTTTAATTTGCAGATAGATAAAGAAGTTAATACCAATAATATATTAATTCCTCCCCTTATCTTTCAGCCAATAATAGAAAATGCCATCTGGCACGGTTTATTACCATTAAAGTATAAGAGCGTTGCGCGCCTCGATCTTTTAATTCATAAACAAAATGAGACGTTAGTGATAATTATTGAAGACAATGGGGTTGGCAGAAAACAAAAAAATGCCGATATAGGTAATTCAAAAGATTCGAAAGGTATTAAAATAACCACACAACGTATAGAAAATCTCAATAATATGTATAGTATAAAAACAGCATATATGCTTTATAAAGATTTATTTGACAAGAATAAAATACCAGTAGGAACACGAGTGACTATTTTTTTACCATTAAATTTAGTATCTGATAATGACGACTAACATAAGTACATTAATTATTGATGATGAAGTTTCTAATCGTGACTTGATTAAGAATTTTATTTTAAAGCTTAGCTCTCATTATAAAATTATTGGTGAGGCTGAAAATGCTGATACCGCATTTATTAAAATTAATCAATTAAAACCCGATCTGATTTTTTTAGATATTAAAATGCCGGGTTCAAACGGTTTTGATTTTTTAAAAAAGTTTGAAACTCCTGAATTTGAAGTGGTTTTTGTTACAGGTTTTGATGAATATGCGATTCAGGCTTTTGAATGTAATGCATTGGATTATATTTTAAAACCAATAGAAACTGCCAAATTCAAATTGGCATTAGAAAAAATTAAAATGCGATTAGATAATAAATTATCAAATCCTCAAAATTTAAAAAATATATTGCAGTCATATAGCGCAGAGAAAGCAATTATTACAAAAATACCAATACATTATAAAAACCATGTTTTTCTATTGGATATGACCGATTTAATGTACGTGAAATCAGATGAAGGATGTACAATTTTTTACACCTTGCAGCAGGAAGAATTTATC
>JACDED010000141.1:0-4604 GCA_013816615.1 Bacteroidota bacterium | reverse complement strand
GAATTTATCTCTTCAAAAAAAATGATAGATTTTGAATTTATTATTAATCGTTTCCCCAATTTTATAAAGATCAATCGGGGAACATATATAAACTTAAATTATATTAAATCTTATTCTAAGGGCGCAGAATGTTCGATTTCTTTAAAAGATGGCTCGTCATTCGAAATTTCGAGAAGGCGTAAAGCTGAAATTCTTTCTATACTCGAAAAAAAATAAATTTGAGTCGATAACAAATAATGCTTTGAAATTGTTTGAATTTTTATTCAAAAAAATAATTTTTATTTTCTGGTAACATTTTCTCTTTTACGGTAGTGATAAAAAAAGTCATCACCCGTATCTTTGTCGTGTAAACTATTTAAATCTCTAAAAGTTTTATTACTAAGATTAGTTGTATACTATATAGTATGCTGTAAAATTATTGTATTATAAAAAATAAGTCTATAAGACTAATTATTAAAACAAAAAATCTATGAATTTAAAATTTAAAAAATGGCTACCGGCTATTATATTAGCAACAGCTACTACCTTTAGTAGTTCGGCTCAAACAACTTGCACTTTAACAAACACTTCTTGCAATTATGTTACAAATGGTGAGTTTGAAGAAAACGATTTAACACGATTAGTTATAGGGTATGATCCTGTTACATTTGATCCAATTTATGGTAATTGCGAAGACTTGCACAGAACAGGGACATCTAAAAAATGTACATCGGTCGCAATAGACATTGACAATGTCTTTCATGGTTGTAATTGGACTACTTCAGGGTGGACATATAGTAGTTTTGCCACGGCTGATTATTTTAACGCCTGTGCAAATACTTGCTGGGGAGGCAGCACAAATGCATATTCGAATTTCGCAAGCAATGGCATAGGAACGATTGCTCCTCATGCAGGCGTTGCTTATGCCGGAATATATGTACATACAGATGCTGGTGCTTATGCCGGTGGATCATCAGCATATAAAGAATCAATAAAACAAAATTTATCAACTACATTAATTGCTGGTAAAACCTATATTATAAGTATGTGGGTAAGATTAGCTCATATAAGCAAATACGCAGTATCTGATTTTTGGATTAATGGAATTAATTTCACAACAACGCCAATTACAAGTAAAACTGGCTGGACATTTTTAACCACTTGTTATACTCCTGTGTCTAATGAAAATTTAATCGAAATTGGCTCTAATGGCAGCACGTTAACCGACCTTGACCCGACCAATGCATGGACTTATGGAGCAGGACCGGGAGAACATAATTTAGTATCATACTATTATATTGATGACGTAGAAATTAGACCATTTAATGTAAATGCGGGTTCTGATATATTCTCTCTATTCCCTGGTTGTGGCACTCAAATTGGCATTAATAATGGTGGTTTTATCTGTCCTAAGGCGGGAGCTACGATTGTTTACAGTTGGAGTCCAAGTTCTGGATTATCAGCATCGAATGTAGCCACACCTATTGCTTCCCCAGGCGTAACTACAGAATATATACTTACTGCAACGGTCTCATATATCAACGATGCAGGGCTACCTGCTGTTTGCAGTTCTACAGATGCGGTTTTGGTAAATGTTGTTACTCCAACCATAAATATAACTCCAAGCTTTACTTGTAATTTTAATGGCGTTAGCAGTTTTACTGCTAATGTAACGCCATTAGGTAGTTATACCTATAGTTGGACAGTAAAAGATGTTGCTACAGGTACAATAGTCCCCGTAGCAAGCACAGGCACAATAACTGCAACACCGTCTTTCAGTATGCAAAACGTAACGCAGGCAGTTAATATATGTGTATCTGTTACAAATAATTATGGTTGTCAGTCTTCTCCTACGTGTTATTATTTTCCTAATTGCTGCCCTACAGCAACTAATGTTATAAAATACGCTAATACAACCTACAATACTACAATTGCTTTGGCTTCTGCAACAGGTACAAATGCTATTACCTTAGGCGGTACCATTACTGTAAATTCAGGTGGTAATTTAATTATTAGTTCTAAAGATGTTAGAATGGAACCAAATACAAAAATTGTATTAAACGGAACAGGTAGAATAACGTTAACTAACGATTACATTCATGGATGTGATTATATGTGGGATGGTATTTATGCAAATACTACGGGCTTAGTATCTTCTCAACTTGTAAGATTTGAAGATGCGAAACGTGTATTTGTAGATTCTTTAGGTACAGCTTCATTAAATATTGTTACATCATATTTCAACAAAAATAATATGGGTATTGTAATAAAAGCTGCAAAATCTTCAAGTAGCTCGGTTACCATCAGAAATAATTTATTTACATGCAGTAGCATTCCTACAATTAGCGCTGTTCCATACATTCCAACCACAGCTAACCTAACAAATGCCATAACTCTTGGTGCATATAGTAGCGTAAATATGACGGCTCCTTATTCGTCCCGAAAATCGTATTGTGGTATTTACATGGTTAACGCTTCGCACACTAGTAACACTATTACGATAGGAACTAGTGCTAATGGAAATGAAAACGTTTTTGATAAAATGCAACTTGGCATATTTTCGTATGCCTCCCAATCTTTGTTGCAAAATAATGTGTTTCAAAACATAAAAAGCACCATTGCGCCAATTAGTGGGGGAGGCATTAATTCAGCTGTAGTTCTCTTAGGACCGATATTCGGAGGTATAAGTCGTATGGATATTGGAGGGAGCCTTGCGCAAAAAAATACCTTTAGGAATAATGATAACGGAGTATATAACGGTGGACAATCCGCTTTAATAGCTACTTACAACACATTTAGTGTTCAAACAACCGGTGTTTATGTAACGGGTAATAATAATGGTAGTTCTGTTGGTGTAAATTTCAACAACTTTTATCAAAATGGCATTGCTGTTAATTTTTATAATAACACTTTCTTAAATGGTAGCATTAAAAATAATAACATGAACAACACAGCATCAGCAGTTGGTACTTATGCTGATAATTTCGCGATTAGGTGTACAGAAGCTACTTTAGCCACAAACCCTAATAGTTACCCTGCTTTTGATATTGATAACAATAACATTAGCGGCTACTACAATGGTATTTGTGCTGTTAATACCCTAAGTTTGATTGCTGTTGATAATGAAATACACATGCGCCAAGATAATTCCGACCAACATTGGCAGTCCGGAATTAATGTAACAGGTTCAAACACTAATAGGATAAATAACAACGTTATTGATATGCCAGGCCTTAATCAATGGGCCTATTGGCAATCCGGTATTTTTATGACTTCAAATCAGGTGCCACGTGTACAATGCAATAGCATTAATAATTTAGCTATGAGTATTACGTTTAAACAAAATAACTCCACAGCAGCAACAGATGGAATAAAAGGTAATTACATGCAAAATGCTTACACCGGTATTTGGCTGCACAACAATGCAGTAATTGGCCACCAAGCTGGTAATACGGGGTCTAATAGTGCTGATAATGTTTGGAATATTCCTAATATTGGTTCTTTCACTACTTATTACACCTTCGTGCAAGGTAGCAGTAATCCAAGTAGCCATATCTTTTATACTCGCAATGCCGGTGGTTATTACTTACCAAATGCAAAAGCAGGTTGGGATTTATCTGGCGCTATAATGTTTGGTAATAATACCTCTGCTGCTGCAACTGGTTCGTGCAATCTTAACACAGCTACTCCGAGTAATCAAAAGGTAGCAGGTACTGGTTTATCTGGCATCATGCAAGGAGCTGATGATATTATGAATGATTTTGACAATGAACGAGCTAATGGTTTAACTATTGCAAATGCATCATCTGTTTCTTTTGATAGCGGTACTGATAATTTAATTAGCTTAAATGCAATGGGTCGCCGTCATTTGTTATACAATATGGTATTGCAAAATATAGATGTGCAACAAGATGCGAATTTATTTAGTTTTATGAATAGTATCAAATCTGATAATACTGGTTTATTATTAGCAGTAGATAGCTTAATACATCGAGCAGAAAAGGAAACATCTTTAGTTTCTATTGCTCAGCAAGCTAATGCAGTTATTGTTCCTAATAATTTAGTAGAGCATGGTCAACAAGAGTTTAATAGTTTGTATTTGTCATACCTTGCACAAAACAAAAAATTAAATGTATCTGAGTTATCAAACTTAGAAAACCTCGCTTTATTATGTCCTATGTATTATGGTTCAGCAGTTTATCAGGCTCGTACCGTATTGTTTGATTTAAAAAAACAAACTTATATCAATGCCTGCGAAAATGTATCTCCTAATCGTTTTTCTAACCAAGCATTAGATGAAGTAATGGATATTACCGTGTATCCTAACCCTGCAAATACCATAGTGTTTGTAAATGCAAAAAACGAAGATACTATTTCGCTAAAATTATATGATTTAATGGGGCATTTGGCGATTGATAAAACAATTGCAAGTAACGAAAAAATCGACATCAGTAAATTATCAAACGGTATTTACATCTATAAGTTGTATCATCACGATACCGAACTTAAAGTTGGAAAACTGCTCATAACTCACTAACCTTATAAGGGAAAGCTTTTAGCTTTCCCTTTTTTTTATACGATGTTAAAACGTACAATATATTTATTCATCTATTTATTAGGTAAAT
>JACDED010000017.1:44308-48234 GCA_013816615.1 Bacteroidota bacterium | reverse complement strand
TTAATTACATTTGTTTAAAGACCAAAACAGTTCATGAACTTAAAATCTTCGCCAGCAAAATCACTGGTCAATTTGAGCCGGTATCAGGTGGTCAATTTAACCGGTATTTGCAGATTATTACATTACCTGTAAATTTAATCAGCTATTCTTTTCGTTTTACAGGGGACATTGGATATTTCTCTGTAGTAATAATTCAGCTAGTAATGTTCATCCCAACATTTATTCTTATTTCAAAAATAATAGCAAAAAAAAGGAATAAGAATAACGGAGTTAAAAATTAGATGCCAAATCTAACTATTTCAACCCGACCTATTTAAATTTAGTCGAGTTTACAAGGTATCGTGATGCTCAACCTTATGAAGATTATTTAAACTTTGAAAGCGAGTTTAAAAATAAATCGCATTTTGTGAAATTTCATAGCATAAATGATAATCGGATAGGGGATATTAAACAGTATTGCTTGAATAATATAATTAATTCACTTTCAAATTAAAGCGATTATATAAACACATTGTAAATGCATCTTTATTGCTCTGCTCTTTGAGGCAAAGTGAAATTGTGGGTTAATGGACATTTATGGTGCTTAAAACCTCTGGAAGCCTTTATGTCATTAACTTAGCGGAAACGAAAGGTTATGAATAAAAAAACTGCTTTTACTGCAATTGCAAAATAGTTTCAAAAAACGGGTTTCATAATGGGATTCAACGCTATAAATGCGCCTCATGTGGTCGGCGATTTACCGGTGGATTTAGAGTAAATAACGAAATTATTTGGGAAGAATATACTCAAGGTAAACAAACCTATAAGCAACTTGCGACAAAATATAAATTTTCCCTGAAAACGATACAGAGAAAAATTGATTTAGTTAAAACTGAACGAAAAACTACATTTCCAAGCGTTGTAAATTTATTAATGGACACAACTTATTTTGGAAGAAAATTTGGTGTTATGGTTTTTAAAGATGGTATTACAGGTCAAATTTTATACAAGCAATATGTTAAACAGGAGACCAATAATTTATATTTATTTGGTACGGAAGAAATAGCTCGAAGAGGAATAAAAATACAATCTATAATTTGTGATGGAAGAAAAGGATTACTTCAGTTATTTGGTGATGTTCCGATTCAGATGTGTAATTTTCATCAAGTTGCAATTATAAGAAGATATTTAACTAAAAAACCAAAAATGCCTGCCAGCAAGGAGTTATGGGAGCTCGTACTAATCTTAAAGAACACTGATAAAGAAAGTTTTGAAGGCGGATTAAATGATTGGTACATTAAATGGAAAGATTTTTTAAATGAACGAAAATTAGACATGAATGGTAAAAATAGATACGTTCATAAAAAATTAAGAAGCGCTTACAGGAGCTTAAAAACTAATCTGCCTTGGTTGTTTACTTGGTATGATAATATGGGTTTACAAATACCAAATACAACTAATGCTATTGATGGTCATTTTGCAGATCTGAAAAATAAATTAAGAAACCATAATGGATTATCTCTTGAAAGAAAAAAGAAATTTATTGATGAGTTTTTTAAGGCATAAATCCATTAAATAAAATGGTTGTCATTTATATGACAACCATTTTTACACTTTATTTGAACGGAATCAAGCTATCCCTAATAAGTTGCTCTCCAGCAGAGCTTATATACGTTTTACTTGATGTGTAAAAATAATTTAAAAATTATAAGATTAAAAAATTGACAAAAATAAACAGCACCATAAATGTCCACTTGAACTAAACATCTATAAAATAACACCATAAATGTCCATTACGCCGAAATTGTTTTTAAGATTTCGGAAACATCTAGTTCCTCTCCGAAATAACTTTTCACAACAATAATATGAGCTTCAATAGAATGATTTGTATTACTTAAATTTGAGATAGCGTTTATTTGGTTTTGAATTGAGTCGTCCCATAAAGCAGACGTGTAGCGTAATTGAATAGACATCCATTTTAATTTGGCGTGATATAAATCAAAATAAAAGGATTCATGTTCATTCATAAACTGTTACAAACGTATTTCATATTTGGTTCAATTAGCTAAAAAATAATAACGAATTTTATTATCGACAGATTTTATTTCTAATTTCTTTCTGTTTACTTTGCGCTCCAACTCCAGTGGGCAAGGGGGTGGGTTACCACAGCTTGTCTTTGTAATTCTTTTTCGCCTCTTGAAATGTTGTAGGTGGGATTATTTCATCGGAAAAGTATTTAAAGAGTAAATAGTAAAAACCATCATTTCGTTTGTGCCAGTTCCCATTAAAGTAAAAGTCCCCTTCATTATTAAAATACACTTTTACAATCCTTTTGTTAGGGAAACATAACTCCACTAAAACATTTGTTCTTATAGCTTTACTTAAACTATCAGCAGATGCAATTACTTTCTGCTTAGATAGCTTTTCAATACAGTCTTCATAATTAAGGAACATTACGTCTAACCAAGTAACATCAGTTTCAAAATAATAAATATATTTTTGCTTTATGTTTTTAGTAGTCCGCGCTAATTTATAAGCAGTATTCCATGAAATGCTATATATCTTAATTTTTTTATCTCCACTTTCATTTTTTTGACTAAAAATATCAGTCGAAAAAAAAATGCAAATAATTAATAATATGGTTAATACTCTCATTGTCATTTTTTAGTTTTAGTTTCCTTCGGTTCAGTACTTGTTGGGCCTTTTGTTTTCACGTCCCATTGACCTTCGGAATATTTGTTCCTCGTAGGTTCCTTATTAGTAGGGTCTTTCTCTTGTAGTTTTTTTACAACCTGTTGTTCTTTTTCAACATGTACATATTCTTCTTGTTTATCAACATTTTTGTATTTTTCGCCGGCTTCTTTGTCAACCTTATCAATATAAGCGTGATAAACCTCAGACCAAAAGCCCAATGCTGGTGACTGAGTGCCTTTAAGGTTATCTGTTTCATCGTCGTAAACTTCCAGGCCAGAATTAAAATCTATTAATATAGTTCCGTCTGAATATTCTGCTCTACCTTTCTTTGATTCTTCAACTTCAACATGAATATCTTTTGAGGTTGCAATCGTTTTCATTGCATTATCAACATCAGCTCCATTATCTACTATGTATTTATAAGATGTTGTCAAGTCATCTACAAACTGACTTGTTCCTGGAGCATAACCCGTAGTTGCTCCAGTTTTTACATTCTGCATTGTTGTATTTGTACCGTCAAAAGTGACTTTATGTAATTCACTTTTTCCCGTCTCAGCATTTTTGACTTTAATATACGTAATAAAATCTCTACCATCCTTATCGACAAGCAAAATTGGACTATTAGCAACAAATGTATATGGTGATAGGTCAGGATACTTAGCCATCATAGGGTCAACACTTAACCACTTGCCTAATCTTGGGTCATATATTCTTGCACCAAAATCATAGCTGTTTCCACTGCCTTTTATCTCGTCATCCTTCTCCATGCCATTCATGCCATAGCGGTATTGCTCCGTGCGTTTAGAAATATACTTTCTGTTTCTGCTACCGGAGGTTTTTCAAAGAACTATTTTATTTTGATCGTTAAGCCTGTGATAAAAGTATAAAAAAACTTGATGGGTGCAAATAAAAAAAGCCCTGAGTTATTCAGGACTTTAAACAAAAAAATCAATAAAATATTAGGCTGCCTTACGGTGCTTTTTCTTCTTAAGAGCTTGCTTGCGTTTATAGTCTTCTATAAAATCACTGAACTCCTTTTTTTCTTTTTCGGTTAATTCTTTATTAATCACGAAAAAATCTACGTCTTTAGGTTCTTTAATTAATCCCATTGTGTTAAGTTTTAAAATATTTTTTTACCAAAAATTCAGCATTCTCATCGTTAATAAACATCCGTTGTCCAATTGCTTTTTCTGCTCCCATAGTTTCCTGATAGTGATCCATCAAAGCAGTCTTGGCAATAAAACCAACAAACC
>JACDED010000017.1:15658-44298 GCA_013816615.1 Bacteroidota bacterium | reverse complement strand
AAAACCTAATTCCTTTGATTTTTTACAGGCAAAGGCAAACATATTACCTGAAACTCCTAAATAAATTTTTTCCTTCCCGTCATTATACTTTTTGCCCCGATTAAACTTTGCATTCTCAATCAAGTGAATAAACACATAATTGTCTTCAGCGTTAAAAGAAATTAATCCTTGTATAATTTCAGGATTGTTTTTTATGGTCAGTTTATATACTTCCCTTTCCTTATTTGAAATCTCATCATGCCAGTCAAAGAGCCAATCACCTTTCTTAATATGCTTTTTGTTAGCCTTAATCAAACGGTGAAACTCTGTATCAAATACATCCCCCGAAATCGCATTTTCTATGGAATTGGTGAGCTTGTCTATTTCAACAGAAACTTCGTTTTTTATTCCTTTTTTACTCATTAAATATACGATTTTTTTCTTAATAAATTGTTCAAAGGTAGTTAATTTTTTTACGTGCTTTTACTCTCCAATCATTGCAGGGGAAACCATTTATTCATCATCTCCCGTTCCTCTTCCATATTAGCTTGGCGGTACTTTACAGTTGTAGAAATCCACTTTTGCCCTGACATCAATTGAGCCTGCTCTAAGGGGATTTTCTTTTCGTTCAGCCAATTGGCAATTACCGATTGCCGGATGTTTGCCGGGGTAAGATTTCGATCAGGAAATAAACCTTTAGCCGTAGAAACTATATAATGAACATCGTCCACGGTGATCCTGTTGCCTAATTTCCCTAAAATAAGGGCGTTTGTTTCTTCTCTAAGCAGGTTCTTGCGCCCTTCATTCAAATAGCGTTCAAAGAGCCTGTATTGCCTGTTATTCAACTCCAAATGCCGCTGGGAGATCTTCCTGCTTGCCTTCACAAAAACAGTTCCGGCATCAAGGTCAATATGGCTCAGATTCAAGGCTGTTATTTCAGCAGAATTTAATCCCTGATAGATTAAAAGGGAAACGATCACCTGATTCTTTTGCTTCAGGTCGGCATAACGCTCCTCACGTTCCATGAGAAGTTCCAGTTCTGCCGAAGTAAATAAATCCTGATGGATCACTTCCTTTTTACGGAGGTTTCTTAAATGAAGATTTTTACATGGGTGATCGTCACGCCCTCCGATTTCCACCAAATAATCAAAGTATTTTTTCATGGCATTTAGTAAATATACTTTTGTATTACTGTTATCATACTCCAGAGATTTTTCAGATAAGTAATTCACCACGTCTTTATAGGTGAAATTTTCCGGCTTTGGATTGTCAAGCAGGAATACTTTGTTTGCGAACAAATAGCTTTTAATCGTAGAGGCGGTATGTCTCATTTGATGAAGATATTTTTCAAAGGATAGTTCAGTAGTAGGGTTCATCTTATTGGATTTGAGTTCTTATTTTTAATTGTTGCTTCCTACGCTTGGAATAAAGGTGGGCGGTATCGATCATCGAATGTCCTAATAGCCGTTGCACGAATTCTATGTTCGCTCCCTTGTCGATTAAATGCGTGGCAATAGAATGGCGAAGACAATGCAGTGTGATTTCTTTTCTTTCGAGTTCTGCGTTCCCGGTTCTTTTAATAATTTCTTTTAAGTCACTGCAAAGCACTTGTCCGCTCATCCGCAATCCTTTATTACTAATAAAAAAGGCCGGAGAGCTTTCAAAGTTGTTTTTAGAAAAGTACTTTGCCCGCTCATAAACAAGATACTCTCTTAAATCCTTAATCACGTTGTTGGCTAAAGGAACGGTGCGGGATTTGTTGCCTTTGCCTTCCCTTACTACAAGGGCACCTTTGCTTAGATTCACATCGTTGGTATTGAGGTTTTGAATTTCTGTTCTTCGTAATCCGCAACCGTAAGCGATCCCCAGCAGGGCTTTGTCCCTTTTACTTTGGCAGGCTTCATAAAGCATTTTTATTTCTTCGAGGCTACACATATTGCGCTCTTTGTATTTTCCGGTCTGAAATTTAGGCAACCTTGCCGGGGAACTTTTTATCTGTTCCGTTTCTAAAAGGTAATCAAAGAACAGGCGTAGGGAAAATAAATGTCCCCTTATCATAGAATCAGAAAGTCCGCCTTCTCTGCGTTGATTAGGTCGCTGAATAATGTATTCGTAATAAGCGATCACCTCGCTTGCTTTTATTTCCCTGATATCAGAAAAGCCTTTGTTCTCAATGAAGAATAAAAATTCCCTTACATGGCTCTGATAAGAAACAGGCTTACCGTTGCCGTAACCTTTGGTTTTGATGAGGGTATCAAACTCCTTGTAGAGCCGTTCAAATTCCTGATTATAGATGGGCAGATGTTTCATTTTTTGATTTTGATTTTTTACTTGTTACCTTTTTTTATTTTTTATTCCCTATACTGCGCACCCCTGAACTGATGAACCACCCGCCTGTGTCGCCCTACTGTTGGGGCTTGTGGTGGTTCGTGGCCTTTGAACCACCAAGAACCAGCGCAGAGCCTGCGCTCACATTTAAGGTTTCCAGTTGGCGATGCAAATCGGCTTTTATTTTTTCACGCACCATTTCCATGTCGTCCCAAAAAACGATCTTATACTTAAAGCCCCGGTTGGCGTAACCGCCTGTTTTCTGCACGTATTCTAATAGTTCTAAATCCTCCATAAAACGAAAGCACTGGCTTTTGCTTGCGTTCAGGGCAAGACGCATCTCCCGCTGAGTGAAAACCGTATCGGTTGGAGTTTTATTATTTTCTTTTGCAATCTGTTTTACATAATCTTTCATGCGGTCAAAAAATTGACGCAGGGTGGAATCAAGGTCATCTACCTTGAGCATAATTGCATCGAACAAAATAGCGCAGGCCAACTTTAAATCTTCAGGCTCGGCAATTAAACGCCCCTGTTCATCTTTTTGGCGTTGGTGCTGATGCAGAATAGTAACCTGTTTTACAAAGCCCTGATAGTGGTTGTTTAATCTTCTTAGCATTTTAGCTTTCAGGGGAAGCGTTATTTTATCTGCATAACGGTTCACTACCTCCATCGGCTTGATACAGCGCATACAATTTTGCAGGAACTCTTTTGCCTTCTGCTCTTCACGGATATCTACCAGTCCCGACAAGCGCTTGTTTTGGTACTCAATAATCTTTTGCGTTTGTTCATCGGATTCATCCACGCCTATGATTAAAGAACGGCTCATGTTGTCGTAGTAAATTTCCGCTTTGGTTGTTGCTAAGAGGGAGGCAAAGTGGCTGCGTACTACTTTTACCGTGGAGATAATATTTCCGCTTCGGTCTTTGTAGGTGGTTGATGAAGAAATATTCCCTGCGCTTTGTAATTCTCTGAAAGCATACTGCGCCTCTTCATCAAGTCCGTCAAAATCCTGAATAAGCATCAGCTTGTCGATCAGCTCATCTTTGTTATAGTGATAAAAAGACTTTGAAGTAACCCTTGTCATGCTCATAACGTCCTCCGGGGGCAGGCAGTTTCCGATACTGTTTATCAAATGGCTCTTACCGCTTCCGCTTGACCCCTGAACTAATGCGTGAAGAGGATCACTCATTTTATAGGTGGAGGCGATAATGAACAGGAGTTTGCGGGTTCGTTCTTCACCAACCACTCCGGCAGTTTCAATAAGTTGATCGATGCGCTCAATCAGGTTGGGTTGCTTTAAAAAGTCAAGGCAGATTTGTTTTTGCTCGTTGCTGATTAAGGCAGTATGCCTTGTACTTTTGTATTGTGCTTTAGCCTGCTCAAATTGACGTTCCCTGAACTTTTCCAGCGCATCGGTTAGTTGCATAAATTCACTTTCTACTATTTCTACATTTTGAGCAAACTCGTTTGCTAATTGCTCTGCAAATAGTTTAACCGATTCCCTTTCGTATAAATCGATCTTGGTTCTCTCTTTGCGGTTATTGGAAAGTTCTTCTATCAATAGGGTTACTTTGAGCGCACTTAAATCCTGAGAGAGGCTACCAAGCACATAAAAATGATTGTTCGGGGTTTTAAACAAGAGTTTGTTTTCGTGTAGAATTTCCAAATAAGGATTGCCTGAAATTTCATTCTCTGCGTTTTCATTCTCTGCATTTTCATTTTCAGTGATTGAAAAATCTTCTTCCTCTTTATTCAAAAAACCATCGGCCTTCCTGTTCCAGTCGTGCTTGGTTGCTTTAGCCATCGAAATATCCTTTGGTAGGGCAATATTTATTTGGGCAAGGGGTTCCACTTCTTCCAAATCTTTTAAGTCCTCTGCGTTTTGGATCACCTGTAATACCCCTGCGCTTCCATTCTGCTGATAAAGGCTGTTTAAGGATTCATCTTCTTTCAGGTTTGCACGTTTGAGATGAACGGTATCTATGATCTCTTTTAATTCTTTGATAGAGTTTGCCATATTATTTGTTTTTTGTGATCTGTATAATTTCTGTGAGATGCTTTAATTGCTGAATAACTTCTTTGTGATGCCTTAATAAAATTCCTTCGTGAAGGGCGATCACCGCTTCTTTGTTATCGAGTACTTTGCTTTCTAAAATCGTGGCTGCATCCAAAACAGTATCGGTAATAAATAAACGCTTGGTTTGTTCATGCGGATAAGCCGGGTACATTCCTTCGTGGTTCAGGTAAGCGGTTTTCGAGTTTTTAATTCCCATCGCATAAAAGTTTATTATTTCGTTCTCTTTGTTTCTTAATGGAAACATAATTGAAAAGTTTCCAAAGACCGTATAAGGAAGTGAATCGCAATTGGAAGCATGATTGGATACTTTCATAAATCCGATCCGCTCCAAGGCTTCTTTGAATTCTTTTTCCTTTCGGTGATGTAACTGCCCTGAATTAAAACAGGCCATCGTTGTTTCTATACTTAGCTTTTTCATGTTTAACCATTCTCTGGCCTGTTTGCTTTTTCCTACTCTTAATCCGTTGCTTGCGTAATTGTAAACCATTTGTAATAGTTCTGTTTCTGTTTTACTTTCCCAGTTCTGAACCGGGTTCGTTTCTTTGTGTTCTGTTTCCATTTTGCTTATCCTTTTTTATTTCTCTGAATCCCAGCGGGGGCGATGGGTTCAGGGCTTTTAGTTTGGACAAACATCGGACAGCCTTTCAGCACACGCAAGCACGTTTCCACAATTATTTGCAAGGGGATGCAGATAAACAACGGAGTAAATTAGCACGTGCCGGATAAAGATGCCATGCGC
This sequence comes from Bacteroidota bacterium, assembly GCA_013816615.1. GTDB lineage: Bacteria > Bacteroidota > Bacteroidia > B-17B0 > Aurantibacillaceae > Aurantibacillus. The sequence goes on along the minus strand of JACDED010000017.1, from coordinate 39,175 downwards.
TTATTTTTAATCGGCTTCGCTTTCTTCTTCCTCTTGTTCTTCTTCATTTAACTCGTCCAATAGTTCGATCAGGCTCATGAGGACTTCCCTCTCATCTTCCGTATAATCAATCTGCACAATCAGATTGCCATGCGTATTGACTTCCATTAATTCCACGGTTAAACCTTCTTTTTCAATAGTGGTAAAAAACCGTCCGAGGTTTTCTTTTTCTAATTCAAATACTCTGCTTCGCATTATTTTATTTTTTTAATTGTTTAAATTCTTTTATTCTTCCTGATTGTTTCCATAGTAATCATCCATGAATTCTATCAGGGTGAAAAGGCCTGCTTTGTTTTTGGCTTCATACCGCACTTCGATAATCAGCTCGCCTTCTTCATTCAAGCCTGTGATCTCATTACTTAGGTTCTGATCAATCATCAGACTGGCAAACTCCGCTATGATGGAAGCTGGCACTTCAAATTCTCTTGTTTTACTCATGGTTTTGTTTTTTTAATTGTTTGTATTCGTGAATCCTTTGATTTCATACTCTTTGTTTTATTGATTTTAATAAATGAAGGTTTAGTGGTTGTAATCTTCGGATCTGCGCTAATTCCAACGCATGGATTTCCGGCAAAAGTTTTAATAAGGCTTCACGGTCTCGCCACGTATTTTTATACAAAATTCTTGCGGAGCAACCATCGTTGCAGCTAATTTTATCAAAGGCTATTTCCAACTTTTGTTGTTTGGCAAACTCAAGAGCTTCTGCCATATCGTTTACGGATAATTCTATTTTTCTACTTAGCATAATTAGTTTTGGTTTTAAATTGTTTACTGAAGAATGGTTTTAGGCACACCATAGTGATTAAAAATGATCTCTACGTCTTTTACAAAGAAGAGCCGCTGGCCTTTACGGTCTTCTAATTGAGCAGCAATTTTTTTCAGGCGTTTGGACATGGTCTTGCTACAGACGCCATACCAACCTGCGAGCGTTTTTAAGTTACAGGTCTGCGGGGTGATGGGGATTGTTTTCATGGTTGTGTTTTTTATTTTTATTGTTTACTTTTTATTTTCTGGTACAAAGTTCGGGTGCTTATTTTCCACGCTTGCCGAAACTCAGAGTTATTGATAGTTATTGATAGGTATTGATACACATTGATAGTTATTGACATGTATCCTGCTTTGTATTTTTCAATTGCTTCATTTTTTTAAAGATTTTGTTTATCGGGCACAAAGTTCCGGCAAGACTTTTTGCTGTTTTCCGAATACACAGAGCATTGAAGGTCATTGGCAGGTATTGAAGGGCATCCCTTGGTTTATTTATTAATTGCTTCATCTTTTAGTAGGTTTTTACTTGATGGGTACAAAGTTCCAACAACGATGTGGCACGAATGCCGACAACTGCTTCTAACTGTATTTTGTCGTATATTAAAGCACCTAACTGTATCCAAACGCACATATTTGCAGGTATTGAATGTTTCCATTTTTCATTTTCCGGTTCAGTTTTTTTATTTCGGGTACAAAGGTCTGAACCCTTTTTGTCGTGCTTGCCGGAAAGGGCAGCAAACGGGCAAGGAAGTAAATCCAAATGCATCTAAGTGTATTCATCTTTTAGGTTTTTTGTTTCTCAGGTACAAAGGTCGGCAGAGCATTGTGCCTCAGCCCCGGAAAGGGTAGCTATTGGCAGCGTGTGTCCATGAATGTCTGTGAATGTCTGTTTAGCTGAATAAAAAGTGACATTCCGCAAAAAAATTTCAGCATGAAGTGATCTCCCCCGAATGCCCCCGTTATCACCCCGGTATTTTTCAAAGTCGCCCCGATAAAATCCCGCTAAAAAAAGAAATGATCCCGAAATGATCCCGGAGCAATATGAAAATATTTTTTTTGGTTTGCTTTTTAAAGCATTGGAAGGAAGCAAGTGGAACTATCAGGAACTGGCCGCCATTACAGGGATCGATGCTTGGAAAAGTGATTTGTGTCATCGTACCTTTGTACTCTGAAAAGTTTTTTATGGGGGCAAAAAAAACAATTTCAGAAAAACAGAAAATTAAAAAAGCATGAGGGAAATCACTTTAACAAAGGATCAGAAACGCAAATTCTCGGATGAGTATTTTGTTGGAGGGAAAGCCCTTGTTTCGCCACTTAAACAAACAGGAGAAGGATTACTAAGGGATGTTGCCATCGGAGTCATCGGGGGAGGACTCGCTTCGGCACTACTCGGACGCTATTCTTTCTTGCTTGGATTAGGATTAACAGGCTACGGACATTATTCCGAGAACAAAATGCTTTCCGCATTAGGTCTTGGCATGATGGCTTCGGGAACATTCTCTGCATTGACAGGAAAGGATCAGGATAAGAATAAACCCATCGGAGAAAAAGTAACTGAGCGTTTTGGAGCTTTTAAATCTGAAATGAAGCGCAAGCTGTGGCTTGATTATTTTGAAGAAAACAAAGGCAAAAAGAAAAACGAGAAAGCCACGGGTGAAGATTCATTAAGCGGGGCATCAACGTTTGATCACCAAGAGCAATTGATGAACCAACAGAAAACTAAAACCACGGATTACTTTAAAAAAGAAAAAATTGCTTCAGTGAACCCGGAGGATTTTCCTGAACTCAATGAAAAGGAAAAATCATTCCTTGAAAAGAAAGTGGATCTTGCCATTAGCCGTGAAATGAATTTGTTTTTAGAGAACAGGCAGGCCGTTGCTTCGTATCTTGAAAATGGAGAAAAGCCGGTTGAGAAAAAAGAAACACAATCAAAGCCTGAACAAAAACAGGACGCCATCCAAAAAGAGAGGGAAGAAAATTTTAAGTCGCATGTTCAGGAGATAAGGAAAACTGAAAAGAAAAATACTTCCAATGTAAAAAATGATTCCTATCCTGATTATGAACCTGAACCGCAGGAATTGATTTTCTGATTTCAGTATTAACTATTAATAAAAAACAAAAATGAATCAAAACACAACCTATTCAGATGAGGCCATCCACGATTTAAAATCGTGGCTTCAGAACGCCTCCTTGCAAGGGCATCAGAAATTTTACGAAGTCCTTGTGGATGGACGCAAGATTATTTTTTTAACCGAGAACCTTGATCTGCTCGAAGATTTAAATACATGGATCGGGGAGAAAACAAAAGTGATAAAAGTATTGGTGTATAATACAAAAACCTCGCACCGCTATCAGACTTTTGAATTCTATACAGAGTATTTTTTTGAGGAGCAGAAAAAAGAGAAGCTGGATCGTGAGGATCGGGAAATAAAACGCAATCAATCTCTTTCCGGCTTTTCTTCTACCGAAGAGATGAACAAAAAAATGAATGAAACGGTAGAGCAGGCTCTTGCAAAGGAACGACACGAGTTGGAATTCAAATCCTTAAAACAAGAGAACGCCAAACTTCTTGTGCAGACTGAAAAGGATAATTCTTACATCGCCAAACTTGAAGAAAAACTCGAAGGATTTGAATCGCAACGCTTCAAATTCACTACCGACAATATCATCAACGTAGGTTCAGGGATTTTAGGAAACCTTGTTGAATCCAATCCGAAGGTTTTAGATTCCGTTGCAGGACTGGCAGGACTCATTAGCCCGGTGAAGAAAAATAAGGCTGAAGGAATAAGTAATTTTCAGGGGGACGTTTCTTTTAAAATGAAATCGAAATCAAAGGGATCAGATGGAAACGGGCAGGCTGAAGAGGAAGAAGAAGAGGAAGAAGAAACAGAGAATGAATTTGATGAGGAAACCCAAGCCAAGCTCGAATTGTTTGAGCAGGCAGAAAAGAACCTCAACGATGAGCAGTACCAGCAGTACTTTCAGGTGGTTCAGTTTTTAGGGCATCATCCGGATTTAGTGAATACAGTTTATTCGCTCCTGAAGGATGAAAGCCTAAGCCGTAAAAAAGCTGCCTGATCGTTCAGTTATAAAAAAGTTCTTTGACATGATGATATGAATTGGTAAAAGCCGTATTTTTAGTACGGTTAAATTCCAATTTTACAGGATATGATTTCTAAAGACCTGATATTTATTAACGGCCATTTTTACGAGGTAAAAAGTAAAAAGCGGATCACGCTGAAGGAGGATATCAAAATCACTTTTAGTACACAGGAGGAGAATTATATTCCAACGAAACCTGCGGGGCATAAGCCTAAAAAAATATTGGATGCGAATGCAAAAAAACTGGAAGTGGAATCAGATAAAAAGGTGAAGCATTTTAAAAAGGTCTTCAGCGCAGGAAAGGTTCTTTATTTTCATATCCCTAAAAAGGATGCGTGGTTCAAAGCAGAACTCTCAGAGGATTTGTATATGTTTCTGAATAATAAAACAAAAAAGGATGAGGGCAAACTCTATTCATGCGCATGTGTGGTTACTGCCAATATTAACGCCAAAATTCCCTTTTTTGAGGCGATACAGGCCACTTCGCTGAACGAGTTGTACAAATCCACCTACGTTCATTATTATGGCAACCACGGCAATCCTGCCTGTAATGCGCTTGATCGTTTTTTAGAAGAGCGTGGAAACGAGAATTCCGCTTTGGCGAATCACCGCTTCTTTTCAAAGGAAGAAAAAAGCAGCAAGGGTTCAATTGATCTTTAGGCTTCTATAAGTTCTTCATTAACTCAAGTAAAGTATGGTTAATAAAATGGAGTTCTTGCAGATCGCCCGTTTCATCTGTTTGGTATTGAATTGCGCCAATGATCGCTTGTTTTAAATCCTTATGAAATTCTTCAGGGCAGGGATGGTTCACTTCTATGCTAAGTTTTTCCTTTTTGTTGCGTATCGTAATCATGGGTTTGCTTTTGTCTAAGAACGATACAGTTCCCGCAACGTGCAAGCTAAGTGGAAGATTTATTCTCAGGGACGACAAAAACCCTGCGCTTTAGCAAGGTTCTGTCTTGGGATTTTGAGCGGTGATTATTTCTTACCGCTTTTTTTCACCGGGGCAGCTTTTGGGGCAGCAGGCTTCGCTAATATTTTGCTCTTATCTGTGAAATAGGTTTCTGCTACCTGCTTAGGCGATTGGCCGTTCTCAAAGGAGATAAGTAGTTTATCAAGTACCTCTTGTCTTGATTGGATGGTTTCTTTTTTTCCAGCTAATAGATCAGCAATTTCTTCCGTCCATTTGTAAAACTTACCGAAAGATTGGCTTTTTACTTGTTTTGTTGCGATGTGCTTGGGGGTTGCTTTTTCTTTACCGGATTCTTTTGCGGTTTGAATCGCTGCTTCTATTTCCTTGCCCGCTACTTCAGCATCTCCCTTTACAGCCTGCATGATTTGAATTACTGCGTGTGCGCTGATCTTGCCATCCTTAATGTAGTTCTGTACTTTCATTGGCACTCGGGTTAAAAGGATCAGGTTCTCAATGTAGCCTCTTGCTTTTCCGGTTTTCTTTACAATGTCGATTGCTTTCCATTCGAAGTTCAAGAGCCTTTTTATTACTTCGGATTGCTCAAGCATAGTGAACGGTTTGCCATCGTTGTTGATCAGGAATTCCAAAGTGCGTTCTTCTTCACTCATTGGGCGGTCTTCCAAGATCATGGGTACTCGCTCAATAAGTTTGCCTTGTTCTAAGGCGAGTTTTACTGCCCTCATTCTTCGGAAACCTTCTCTTAGAATAACCTTGCCCTCCTTCAGATAACCCTTCAGCGGGTTGCGGATGCCGTTTTCTACTATGGAAAGCATCAGTTCTTCTACGTTGCCATAATCTTCCCGTGGGTTTTTCTTTTCATCTACAATGATTTCTTTTGGTGGCACTAAGGAATAGTTACCTGTTTGGAATGCCGTCGCTGCTGGCTTAATCACTTTTTTTACTGTTGTTTTTGTTGCTGTTTTCATTTCGCTTTTTGTTTTAGGTTTATACTCTGTTTTTTTTTGTGCCTTTTGTTTTAGTGGCGGTGCATGGGGTGTATCATACGTTGTGCCACGAATCCATTGTGGGCAAAGGATTTTAGAGTATAGGCGGTATTTTAACTTTGGATGGATTGATTGAAGGTAATTCGGATTTAATGTCCGGCTTTGGCAGTCAGAGTGTGCCGGACAATAGAACAACATAACAAGAATTCAGGTGAAATAGCAGAGAAGGCCGGGGAGGATTTCTCTTGGATTAATGAGACCGATTACGCATACCGAAATCCCTGATGGTAGAATTAAGTATCTTTGTTCTATGCTTGAAGAAGTAATGCAGAAGTACAATTTACCTCCGGTTCCGGCATGCAAAATTTATCATGCAGATATGCAAACCAACCCGGAACAGGACGTTATTCTCAAGTGTATTAACCCGGAGAAAATTACTCCTGAAGAAGAGGAGGTGCTGAAGGACGCTGTTACGTTCTATAAAGAAGCTTTTCCAGCCCTAAAAGCAATTAATCTCTCAGTGCTTAGTTTTGAAGACGCAGAGAATCTTAAGAAATATCTGGAGGCGGTTTTTAATTTCAATCTCATGGTATTTAACAATATCCATTTTGAGGTTGTATTTAGAATATCGATAGTTAAAGATTCTTTCAGAGAAAAAGGGAAAGTTCGAGACCCTAAATTCTTAAGATATCCAGACTTGAAAATAGTTCAGGATTCAAGACTTTACAATCGAGCGAATACCTGTGATACTACAGTATTTTATGCCTCTTTTTTAGAGAACGTTGCTTTGAGAGAAACTAAACCTGAAAAAGGTCAGACAATAATTCTTTCAATTTGGAAGAACAAAACAGGTAAGCCTTTTAACTCGTATCCTATTACGAATGCAAAGATTAAAAATGAAGGTATAGAAAAAGCGAATAAAGCATTTGAAGAAACGAAGACCATGAATCACCCTCTCTTTGCAGAAATCATGGATTTAAACCTGGCTTTTTTAGCGTCTGAATTTGTAAAAGAGTGTCCGATTAATAATCCAAATAGACTGGAATATTTCTACAGCGCATTTTTCGCTGACAGAATTTTATCTCCTCTAAGAGAAGATGATCCGATAGCAGATTATGATTTTATTATTTACCCAAGCGTAGCGTGGAAACACAGAGAGGAGAATATCGCGATGACCACAACGGCCTTAAACAACAAAATGCTGTTGGTTCAAGCAAAAGAGTTCGAAGTGTTAGAGACCTACTATGATCAGGACTTACCCACAGAAGTTTGCCCCGCTAAACTCCGGTTTATTAGGGAAGCCAATTGGTTTGAGAAAGATTTAATAATATGGGATGAATAAATGAAATATCCAATTTGAGCGTTTTAATTTTTTATAGCATACTCAAAATTTGAAAGCCAATTCGTGGAAGCATGCACCCTACTTCATTTTATTAGTTGACTCTATAATCCGATTAACAATAGCATTAGAATACTCAAGTGGAGTCAGCCCATGAACTTTCTTAATTGAATCAATTTGTTCATGTAAAAGAATTTGGTTCTTTTTCTTTAGGGTTTCAAATACTAAAAAGTAACCCGCTTTTTCGGCGTTTGTAATAGAGTCTTTAATATTCTTTCTATAGAAACTATCAGCGATATTTATTTTTTGAGAACATAAATGAAACATCAACATTTCCTGATAGTTATGTAAAAAAGGTTTTGCTGAAATTAATTTATTAAAAACTTTCCGTGAATTTATAGTATCGCTTTTATCAAAAAACTGCCAAGCCTGTAGAGTAAGTGTTTCTTCATCTAAACTGTCAAGTTCTAAGGCGTTTTGAAGAAAGGCTGATGCATTTCCATAATCATGATATCGAAAGTATAAGTCGGATAATTGGAGATATGCACCAATTGTTTTTTTATATTTTAGGGACTTGTAATAATACTTTATCGCTGAATCTATTTTATGTATGTTGATGAACTCATTTGCAACTACATAGCTTACATAGTAATTATTGTTTCTTTTCCGAAGCTTATTAAGATTCAGGTAATAGTTTACGCTATCTGCATCCAAACGGTTTTCCAAAACAGAATAGGAAAGCAATAAGTCATTCTGAGGATTGTTAGCTAAGGCTTTGTTAAGAAAATTCTTTTTTAACTGTAATTGTTCCTCCCATAAATAATTTTCTATTAACGCATATATATTATTGGCTTCTAATTGAAGCGTCTTTTTTAAGATCTCTTTACGTTTTAAAGTATCGCTTAACTTTAGCCCTCTAACTTTAATAAGTTCTGAATAAACATTTTCCTTGCTTCTCGTTGGCTCTTCGGCATCAAGATATTTAAGCAGACCTGGGTCATCTACGTAACTTAGTATGTAGTATCTAATAAAATCTTTCTCACGTTCAGAAAAGGTTTCACTTGCAAGAAACTCTTTTAATGAATTATTTGTTAAATCCTGAAAATGAGTGTCCTCTAATTTTTCAATAATTGAATTTGTTTCTGATGTTAACTTTGGTTCAGTGGTACTACAATTTACCAATAGAAAAATTGAAAATATCAATACTTTTATCTTCATACACAAGCTCTTCATTATCTATAAGTTGTTGCAGCCTTTATCTCTGGGGAACTTCCCGAAGTACCAGTAGTCATAGACGAACCTGATGTCGTGGAAGAACCTGTATTCGCAGAAGAATTAGAACTACCTGAATTATATTCTTTTTTTGCCAGCTCAATATACTTATCTTTTGGACTAACTCCATTAATTAATTTGGCAGAATTATATCTGGTATTTTGTTCCTGAATAGGAAGTTTATTAAATTCCGCATCAGATAATTTGCCATGAGAAGATTCTTTAATAGAAGTTTGGTATGACGCTTCGAGTTTTTGAACTTCCCCAGGAATCTTGACATACACCTCCGTTACAACTATTGCACTGTAATTCGCTCCTGTGTTTTCGTTATAATCGGCTGGTGCAACTTGTTTAGTTTTTTCAAAATATTCTTTCGAATTCTCCAAGGCCTTACCTACTAATATCATTGCTTCCTGAGCATTATATGAGCCAAGACCTTCTACTACACCTCTTGTGGGATATCTTGAGCTATTCTCTCCACTGTAAGTGTCAGCATTAGTAAAAATCTGATATGCACCGCCTTGTGGCCTACCAGTTGAAGTTTTTGGTTTAGGACTATTTTTAAAATTCGACCTTTGTATTTCTAAAGCAACTTGTAGCCAATTAGCCGTCCTCTGAAGTGGTCTTCCTCTTGGAGTTTGGGGTGGCTTTGGACCCCGTCCTTCTTCATCGATTAGTTTAATAGGACTATTTGCAGCATAGCAATATGGAGACATAAATGGATACATTTCTACATCGGGGTCAACGCTCAAAAACCTTCCGAGCCTACTATCATAAATCCTTGCTCCAAAATCTAAGCTGTTCCCAGACCCCTTAACTTCGTCATCATTCTCCTTACCATTGAAGCCGTACTTGTAAGCCCCGCTGCTACTAAAGTAAGCACGTCCGGGCATCGGGCTGCCAAAGGCATAGAATATTTCCAACTAATAACTATAACTTTTTTTGCAGGAATTTTCGTAACAATATTTTTAAAGAACGTTTAAAAGTGCCTTGTAAAAAAAGCGAACAATATACCTTTATCTGAACGTGTTATGAATTTGCAATTCGCTTCATCTTCATCCAATTTCAATATCATTTAGCCTTAACATAAATGTCTAATACTTTATGACCTTTATGAACTTGTTTAGTTAAAGAATCTTCGATTGACCAAAAGATAATTTTTTTTATATTACCTGCTTTATAAAATTTCTCCTTGTAGATTCTTTCCTGCCCGCCTTCATATATCCTATGATTGACTCCAATCGTATCTTGAGTGAAATCTGCAATCATTAGATATGTTTTTGTTTTTGGAGGCATTGCCAAAATAAACACTCCATAAAACTCATTTCCAATTTTAATAGAATCTTTTTCTTGATTAAAATGAATTAATCCCCTACCTATGGATTTGATAGTCTTTCCGTTCAAATCATACTTCCTTTGGTATATTAACTGGCCAAATGTGAAAGTGTTAAACTCGTATGTCTTAATTTGGCCCGAAGGATAGTAATAAAAAGTTTCTCCGACAACTGTATCGTTTCTGAAATTGGTGATATAAGATAATACGCCATTCATAAAATACCCTTTTTCTATACCATTAAGTCTATCATCATTGTAATTTGAGTAAATGCGAGTCTTCGACTTCTTGTCAAAACTAAATCTTAACCCCTCAATTTTACCACGTACCTCCCCAAATGAATCAATAATAACACCTTTATCATATTTTATAATTTGCGCTACTGAATCATTAACTGTTTCAGGTTTATCAATTTTTTCCATAACCTTATCCCAAGGCAAATTGCAGCAAGTGAAATAAAATATAATAAATAGCAATAATATTAGAAAGCTATTTTTTTTCATCGTTACCATGTCTATCTATTTGACCTTTATTTGCTTCCTTACCTGAGCCTTGAATTGTCCCATCAGCACCTTTTGTACCTATACTATACCATGAATTACCCTCTCCGTCTCCGTTAACGCCAATTACACTATCACCTACTTGTCTAGTGTTTCGTTGTTCTTTTGTAGTAGCTCTGCTTTTATCCGCATCAGGATAATAGCTTTCATCATTAACCGCTGGGTCTCCAATTTCACCCATGCCAAATAAAATTATATTTGCACCCTTCCCCTGAGTGGGAGCTGCTTTTTCTTTATTTGCTCCACCTCCCCCGTATTCTTCTTCAACTTCTTCAGTAAGCTTTTCCATCCTGTCATTCAATAACTTATCTGATTTAAACATGTTGCTTTGGGTAGTAGCCCATATCTGACTATTAATCAACAGTCCAGATGTGGTAGCCCTTACTTTATCTTTTAATAGAGTCTCTGTTTTAGTTTCTCCTATCAATTCTCCATTTTCATCATAATCTCTCACTAAAACAACAGATTTATCAAACCATTCTTTTCTATTGTAGTATGCTTCACCGCCTATTTGATGATTAACATTATCTGTATATACATCTGAACTGGTTTGAATCGCTTTACCTACACCCACAACTTTACCATTCATTTTCACAATTATAGATAAAAATTCGTCGCGGCCATCTGGGTCTTGATAAATAATTGGATTATCCTTAAAAGCTTTATAAGGACTCCAATCAGGATATTTTCTCGCACTAGGGTCTAGACTCAACCATTTTCCTAATCTTGGATCATAAATCCTCGCACCAAAATCCAAACTATTACCGCTTCCTTTAACTTCATCATCCTTCTCCTTGCCATTGAAGCCGTAGCGATAACTACTAGAACTCACATAAGTACGCCCGGGCATTGGAGACCCAAAGGCATAATAATCGGTAGCGTTAATTATTTGCGGTATAAAGTGGTTGGTATTTGTACTTGTTAGGTCGGGCACCGGTATTTTTCTATCACTTACCACTGTTAAGTTATTGCCTAAATGGTTGCCCATTTCAAATTGTTTATTACCTACCCTGCGTTCGTAAACGGTGCTGTTGTAATTGCCACCTACAAAATCAAAGGTATGTTCATCAATACCAATGCGCGAGCTGCCATAAATGTTATGCTCGGTTATTTTATAGGTCAATCCATAAATTGGCGGCAAGTTGCCCGGGCAGTTAATACAATCTACTCCATATTTGTAAGTGCCCATTACGTTGCCCTGTGCATCGCGGGTATAATAGGTGCTGCTTTCCCAGCTTGTGCCGGCGTATACATGTTTTGCTATACGGTTGCCCATCGCATCGTAATCAAACTTCAGGCTTTTTTTAGTGCTGTTAGCGGGGCGGTTTATTTCTTTTATCTTGCCGTATACCGTCCATTTAATGCTGCTGATCTCTTCGTAACCGTCTTTGGTTAAATTACCAATTTCGTCGTAGCTGTAATTATTGGCAGTATTAATAGTGGCCTCGGCAATATTAAAATTAAAACCGGGCGTTTCAATATCCTCCGCATTTGCAGTTACTGCCGCGTTTTCTTTAACTGAATATAAACGATTCTGTTTCAATTTGCCTCCTACTGTGCCACTGGTATTATAAAGATAATCAATATTATCTAAAAGATTACCGGCATCATCGTATTTTGTTTGGTTTAAAATATTGCCGTTATCGTCGTAAATAAATAAATTCTTATACTGGTTAGGTATGGCATTGGCCGTGCTTGCCCAGGTATTGGCGCTTGCTGTTAAATCCTGGTAATGCGTGGCCTCGCAGATGCGGTTTACCTGGTCGTACTTATAAGCGTTGGCTGCCGGCAAGGGGTTTAATAAATACCCTGTTGCCAGTGCGCCGGTTAAATTCAATGGCTGCACAATAGTGGTAGCCATGTGGCCAATATTACCATTGTATAAATTATAGCGGCCGGCCTCTAAACTACTGCCTGCTGTAACCGCCTCAAAACGGTTAGCAGGTAACCACTGCGAGTTATCAATGGGCGTGTAATCGTTACTAAAATAACCCAGGCTATAACCCATGGCATCCTGCGCAAACAATTTATTGGTGTTGGTATTGCTGCTTAACGTTGCAGGGCCATCCCCATCTTTACCTATATCGTTAGCTGTTTTTAAGCTGTTGCTGTTCACACCTTTTATCCAACCTTGCAGTGTATAAGCATGATCCATACCCTGCACTTTGTCGTGGCCATACTCTGTACGGGCCAGCGGACCGTGTAAATAATAAAAGTATTTTGCGTCAGCCTCCCAAACGTTACCGTTACGGCTGGTGGTTACTTCGGTAATACGGTTATCATCGTCGTAATTATATCGGTGGTAAAAGGCATCGGGCTGGCCGGGCTGGTAACTTACCATGTTTACCTTGCCGCTAATAAGATCGTAATCGTAATCTATCCGTTTAAAACGTTGGGCTGCAATATTAGGGTCGGCGGCCATGGCCTTGTTATCCTGCAACAGGTTTTTTACGTTACCATGTATATCGTAACTGTAATGCGTTGCGTGGTTGTAGGTACATGGGTTATTGTCATACACGTCTTCAAACGTTATGCTGGCTACGCGCTTGCGTAAATTATCCTGTACAAATGTGGCAGGCAGCGGGCAGTTAGCGGTTGTAAAATACGGGTTATCGTAAAAGGTGTGCGTTACATCTGTACGCGCGCCGGTGCCTTGTATCCAGTTGTCGAGTTTAATGTCACTAATGGCATTTGTATTGTAATAAATGCCTACATAGGTGCCAAAAATATTGTCAAATAAATTACCTGCCACGGTGTTCTCGGCCTTCTCGCCTACTTCGGTAATACGGCCAAGGGCATCGTAAGTAGTATAACTGTATGCTTTAGGCGTTTTGTTTATTTGTTTGGTATTTTGCGAAAGCACCATGCGGCCTAAACGGTCATACCAGAATAACGTAGAGGTCTGCCCTTTTTCGTGCGTAAACTTCCAGGCAATTTTTGCAAGGGTTGGCGCGGTGGGATAACGGTTGCCTCCAAAAAAACCATTGCCATCGTCGATCAGGCTCACGCTGCGGTACACCGTGTTATTAGTGATCTGATTATAGCCGGGCGGTGGCGGCCCAACGGGGTTAACCGGCAATAGTTGTTTTAAGAAAACGCTGTAGCTGGTTGTATTCACATCAATAGATACGAATCGTGAACGCGTGCCAACCATATAACCGCTGTTATTATCAGACAGATCAATATCATAAATAATATCGGTACCATTAAACACGGTGCTTAAATTATTTGGAGCCGGCGCGTAACTTACTGCGGCAAAACCCGTACCGTTATACATTTTTAAGGTGCTATTCTCGCCAACAGCAATAAATTTTGTAAGTAGGGGATCTTTAAAAGCATACACGGCCCTTAACACTTCGTTAGTGGCTGTTGAAATAATGGCCGATGCTGATGCTACCTGGTTATTGGTACCAAACACCAATTTTTGAATAGCGGCCGAGCTGTTCGCATTTCTGCCAACAGCAAAACCATTTGTTGTACTGCAAAGATCAATATCATACCATACCTGGTTAGCGTTACCATTGCCGCCAATTACCGGCAAGGTGGCAAGCGTTAGGTCGTTAAGGTTGCTGATGTAATTATTGGCACCGGCTATTACCGCTTTATTAGCTGTAGTAGTATATACCGCATACAGATCAATTGAATTATTTGAAGCATTAATATATGGCTTTACGGTCTTCCAGGTTAAGCCACCATCGTTAGTGTGACGGGTTAAACCTTTCATGCCCACAAAATAACCGTTAGCGGCATCGGTAAAGTGCAGCTTATTTACCTGGTTGGTGTACCAGTTACGGTTATAGATGCTACTTTGGCCCGAAATATCAAAGGCTGTTGTATTGTTACCGGCAAAAAGCGCATCAATACTTGCACCCGGATAAAAAGCAGCGCAATTTATATTTTCGGTACCGGGCACAAACACCTGTGCAAAAGTTGGTGCCGAATTGCTTTTAAAATAAGCAGTAGCGTTATCGCCTACAACATAGGTCTCAAAATTAGTACCGTTTGTTTTTACATCCACATCGTTTAAAGGTGATGCACTTATAACACCGCCGGCATAAATTAAAGCAGGATTAGCGGGCTGCGAAATAAGGATCATAAATTCACCTTGTTTGCTTACGGCGCTATAGCCTGCACCGCCAAAGGTAAGGCCGGCATATTTTGCTGCCGTAATATCGCTGGTGATAGTAGAGTTCTTCACCTGGAAAGGATTGTTTCCCGCAACAGGCCTTTCGGCATAATAACCATCGTTACCAAACACGGCAATGTTATTACCGGTAATGTCGAAAGCGATATCGTTAAGCTGAACAGGTGTGATCTTTGTAGAATTATCAGTGGTATTCAGATTTGTATTTTGCGTGGTTGCAACGATGTTGGCAGGATTACCGGAAAGTATATCGCCACTGGTGCCAACAGCAAGCATAGAATTAGCCGCCTTGTTAACTGAGAGTGAATTAAAGGCGATGTTACTTGTGCTGTTAAATGTAACCGGGTTTGGATTTGCCGGAGCGCCCACGTTATTTAAAGGCATGTGTGCAAAGCGCAGCGTATTGTTAGCGGTATTTTTTCCCAACAGATAGGCTTCGGTATAAGGCGTGGCATTTGTTAAGTCAAACACCATATCGCTGTATGCAAAAGAAGTAGCAGCTAATGGCGAAACAAAAACTGTTACAGGCGTTACATTATTATTTAAAACATTACTGCCTAACGAATAAAGCGATCCGTTTGTGCTTAGTGCCAACCCGTCTACAACAGGTGTGGTATTTGCTGTTTGAATATTGAAGAGCGCTTTTTTAAAGTTAATACCTGGGGCCGAAACGGCTGACCATACAGGCGTATTTTGCGCGTAATCCAAACAAAAATGCAGCCCGTTATTAGTTACGGCAATAGCCATTTCTTTATAATTGGTTGGGCTTTGTATATCATAAGGTACCACGCATACATCATTTACCTGGTTTAAAGTTCCAACAGCAGTTGTTACCGCCCCAACCATTACATTAGCCGGTGTTGTATAATTAATGGTAATACGCTTAACAATACCGGTTGTGGCGTTGGCCGTTAATTTATCAATAGTTGCTGAGCCTGTATTAATGTAAGGGCTAAACGACGCGTAATTTTTAGTTGCTGTACCTGCGTCAAACTGCGTCCAGTTAGTGCCACCATCGTTTGTTTTATATAAGCTGCCAATACCTGTGTTTATGTCTTGTAAAATAGCTACACCACCAGTGGCAGTAGCAAAATATACATCTGTAAAATTTAAAGCAGTATTTGTTTCCTGTAACACCCAGGTAGCACCATTATCAACAGATTTAAGAAGGTTTCCATCACCTCCTGCAGCGTAATAGGTAGCAGTGTTCTTTAAACGGCGCACCTTATTTAAGTTGGGTAAACGCGTGGCAGTAATATCCGTCCATGTACCAACGTTACCATTTCCATTACTTGAATAGATCTTAGAAGTATTGGTTGTTTTATTTAATACGGTTATATAAAGATTATTATTAGCATCGGCAGTAATATCTGTAATATTATCGTTAGCGCTAAAAGCAGGGGCCGATGAAGGTGAAATAATATTTTCATATTGATGAAAACTGGCAGTACCATTAAATTTAGCTTTTATTATAGTGCCGTTATCGCCAACAATGTAGCCACTGATACTACCACCTACATCGTAGAAATAAAGGTCGTTAAGGTCTGAATTACCTTTGCTGAATTCGTGAACAGGGTAATAATCCCAGTTGGCACCACCATCAATAGTAAATAAGAAGGCGCCATCGCTACCAACAGCAAAACCGTAATTAGTGGTACCTACTGTTAAGAACTGTGTTTTTTTAATATCAGTGCCGGCAATGTTTCCTAATCC
Organism: Bacteroidota bacterium; assembly: GCA_013816615.1. Taxonomy (GTDB): domain Bacteria; phylum Bacteroidota; class Bacteroidia; order B-17B0; family Aurantibacillaceae; genus Aurantibacillus. The sequence goes on along the minus strand of JACDED010000017.1, from coordinate 22,991 downwards.
TTTCCATGATAAACTACCATCGGTACTTTCAAATATTTTACCACGTGTAACTGTACCAATAAAAGGGTCGGTGTATGTTTCGTTGCCACCCAGGTACCCCTTATTTTGATCGGGAAACTGCGAAGTAACAATGGTTATGGTAGTATCTATACCATAATTATATTTATATTTTAAATAGCTTAATGCTTCATGATCGGGCATTTTTTGTTTTACCAATTGGTTTAAGCTATTATACTGGTAAGTAGTAGCCATGCCATGGCTGGTAAATACCGTTTTTGTTTTATAAGCGCGATCAGCTTTTATTTGCTGTTCTTTTAAACTATTGTAAGCTACAATGCTGGTGTAATGCGCCACGTCGAGTCCTTCGGGGGGTATGGTGCGAATTAAATTTCCGGCCTGGTCGTAATAATATAAAGTGTAATGAAATTCTTTGCTTTCATAATCACGCTCCAAACTTTCGGTAGTGCCTAGGCAATATTTATTATAAGCCGCGATGAATTGCGTGGTTTGTGCTGTAACATATTGCTGGTATGCTAAAGCGCCATTAGCCATAGCAAGATTGGCCTGGTATTGTACACAAGGATCGGGGCCTGGTGGCACCGGTGGCGACACAATGGTATCCATTGAATTTGGATTAGGGCACACAATTGGTTTTTGATTACAGAAGGCACCAATACTCATATTTTGATTGATGTAGTTGATGTTGGTAACAGCACCGCTTACAATACCATTTAAAAAGGAGATATAACCGCCTGCGCAATAGCAGAAACCGTTGTACGTAAATTCAGAAATATCGTAAGTAACCGGTAATTGCTGTAAACCCGGTAAGGGGTTATGGTTAAGCCAGGCTAAAAAATTATTGGTTGCGGTTAAATAATTATTGTAGGTCTCATCGCAGGTATTTGAGCCTTCGCCCGGGCCACAACCCGACCAGTTCTTAATAGATACCGGGGGTGTTAACTGCGAATTAGAATTAGCAACAATAAATTGATTTAAATAAGTAATGTACGCGTTAACGCAATTGCAATAACCCTGCTGGTAAAAGCTTGTTATATCGGCAAACAAATTGGTGCTTAAAAACGAATTGTTAGCTGCGGCATACACCGAAAGGTTATATTGATTTAAAGCGGTGAGATAAGAATTATAAGTGCTTACGCACACTTTAATATCAGGCTGCGACACATCCACACAATTATCTATCTTTTGAATGAATACAAGGCAGGCGTTGGCCGTGTAAAATGAATTTATAAAAGTGGTCCACTCTGTATTACTAGGCGGGCAACAATAACCACCATCAATAAAAGCCTGCAAAGCAAGCAATGGCGGTGTACCACAATTGGCAATATTTGCAGGATTGCTTACAAACTGGTTATAAGCGGTAATATATTGGTTGTATATACCCTGGCACGGCGATGGGCCGGGTATACCGGCCCTTGCTGCGAAGAACGCAGGCGCTTGTTGTGTTGAAACGCTTGGCGCCGGTGACGCCAACAAATAATCTATGTACACATTAATACTATCCAATAAAAGGCTTTTATAAAATACGGTATCTGCCATTGGGCTTAACGTATTAGCATTTACGGCAAGCGCGCGCAGGTTATACTTATTTGTGGCATTAAGATAACGCGTGTAAGCCTTTTTAGGATTGTGGCAATAACCAAAATCGCGGGCAAAACACGAAATACTTTTTAAATACATTCGGTTATCAATGGTAGTGTCAAATTTTTCGATGAATTCGTTATAATGACAAAGTACCTGCTCATAGCCTTTCGATTTCATTTCGATGTATGGAATGGGCTGTATGAAACTGGTGTCCAATACACTCCAGCTCATGGTATTATTTAAAGTTGTTACGCGATTAGTATAACCAGTATACCTTACAAGGCTCGAATCGCGCGTGGCAATGCCTATAGCAACGGCAGCACTATCTGCCTGGGCGGGATCATTACTTTGTTGCGACGGTAATGCCTGCACCGTAGGAAGATTAAGATCAACACTGCAGGGATTGCAATTTTGTAATTCATAACACGAGCTTCCAAAAAGTGTATCGCTTACAATTGTATTATTTACATTATAATCTACCAGCAAATAAAAATCGTTATAATTATTATTGTTAACGGTACCACAAGCCACCAGTTTTTTTACAACAGAGAGGTTATTAATATCAAGAGAACCCGTTACGCTTTTATTGTTTGTTTTTAACCAGATCTTACAATAGATAGTTTCCACGCAAGGTGGCGGTTGCGGAATTTGCGCCGGGGCCAACAATGCATTTGGGTTTGGATTAGGATCAACCGTTGGTGTGGGTACAATGCAGGGTGACTTTAATGTAAAAGTAACACTGTCGTTATTTACCGTTGGAATATTAAACGTTTCGCCGGTAAGGATACGGTGAAAATTATTTGTTACTACATATTTGGTAGTTGGAATATTAGAATTAAGCGGTTGAAAATTACCAATAAGGTTTGTAGTAAGGTTTACATTGGTAACTATATTACTAACAATGGCATTTGCGTTAGGCCAGTATTTTTGTATCTCTAAAACATCTTTTAATAATACTTCAAGATCTTTTCGGTTTTGGTGAAAAGGAGTTTTGCAGGATGCAGGATCCGGCTTATCGCAGGTACCCATACTGATAGGAATTGGTGTACTGCCGCAGATCTTAAATACTTCGCCTTTTATAATACCAATTAATGTATTATTTGCGTCACGGGCTTCCATGGCAAAAAAGTTCTGGTAATCGCTACGGATCTTTTTAAACGAAGTAACATTAACAAGGTTAGCCGCTGTAACCGGGTTGTTGTTTATAGTAAGAAGATTGATCTTTAATTTACAGTTCGGTGTGGTGGCATCAAACAATTCGTAAGATAAAGTTGAAGCAGAAACGTTTTGCCATTTAAAGCTTGGTGTAACCGCGCTCTGCCCTATTAATTGCTGTACCTTTTGAAGGTAGGGGCCGTAAAACGTATTACCAGCCGGCGCACCTAATGTATATGGGGAGGTGTTATTAAAATTATTTGTTGACTTTAAAGCGCTCATAACGGTTTGCAGCTGTTTTGCAAGATCGTTTGGTTTACAAACATCGTTAAACATACAACCATCTAATTTAATATCGGTTTTACCCGTAACTGTTTTGTAATATAATGTTGAACCAATTAAAACCTGCACCGTACAAGAAAAAGTTTGATGAGGCCCGTTAACACCGGTATGCATGAATTGTGAAACACCCTGTACGTTTGGCCATAAAAAACCTGCTACATTTGGAAAAGGCTGATATAATTCAACAAACTTAACCGTTGTATTGGTTAATGCTTTTTTAATATCAATATGAAGTGTATTACCGCTTTGTAAAGTACCTACCGACAAATAACTTGTATAAGGTGTTGCAGGCGGCGTTGCATTATTAATGTAGTTGTAAAAATTAACCGTCATTTGCGGATAATTTTGAAGCGCTTCGGAAGTTGGTCCGGTTAATTTTCCGTTTTGTGCCAGGGCGTGCATTAAGTTTTGAAGATCATTGGCAACAGGGCATTTACCGGTTTGTAAATAAGCCTGGTAAGCCGCTTCATTTTCATCGATCTGGTCTTCTTTATTATAACCAAAACGTTTTACCTTATTTACATAAAGATCTTTAATAGCCTGGTTACAAGGTTGTGTTGCATGGAAGTATTGAGAGTTAACGTTTAGCACGTTGCCGGGCAGCTGGTTATATTTTACCATTGGTGAGCTGTAACCGTCAAAATTAGGATCGCCTATGCAGGCATTATAATAATTACAACCGGAAGCTGAATTTAAGCGCCTGGCGTTAGAAAAATCGTATAATAGTTTTTGTTTTTCGCCAAAATATATTGCCTTTAAAGTGTTCCACTCTTTATTTTGCATATCCAGCACCTGTGTTGGTGTGCCGCTTATTGGCATACCTAAATTTACACATAGGGGAACGTTAGATTGGCTGCTTGCAAATTGAGTTCCGCATTTTAGCGTATAGGCCACAAACTGATCGAGCGTTAGCACCGAATTTATTGTGCTGTAATTGATATACTTTTGCTCTAACAGAGACGGGGAATTATTAAGTGTAGGTGAAAAATATCCCGTATGGTTAACGGGATCGTGCTGTAAATTCATTTTATAGCCACCATTACCATTTGGTATTACCAATTGCTTTGCAATAGCGCTTTGTAACTTTTGGGTAAATAACAATTTAGAATCAAAATCATTACTTGTAATAGTATCAGTACCATTTTTTACACCAAATTTATTTAAACAATCCTCATAATAACAATACTCAGGATGATACGTAACCAGTGATTTGGCAAAGCTTGCCTGCCAGATGCTTATAAAATCATCGAGGTTAGTTAAAAATTCAGGATAGGTATAATATAAACCCACTGTTGGTGTTGCAAATACCTGGGTTAAATGATTATCTACCGCATAACTGTAATTACCGGGGTTAGGTCCGTTTGGTATTTTAGCCATTAACACTTTATACCTAACTCCTTTTTTATCTACATAAATATGTGCATTGGTTTTATAATAAATAGGTTTTTTCCAATACGCAGTGGTAGGGTCGGTTGGTAACTTGGCAACCACCGGACCGTTATTAATATTATTTACAACGTTTAAAGGGCTTGGTGGAATATTGCTTGGATTTGGATTTGGTATTTGCGCAATATTTTTTGGTAATAAATTGGCCTGGTTAAAAACCGATAAAGGATCGTTAGCCGTTAAATATTCGCCGTACTGTCCGTTCGGTGAAACATCCACCAATAAGATACCTAAATTAATTTCGCAGGTTGATTTTGGATAACCGCAAAACGCTTTACACTCATCGTATTTTTCCTGCCACTCTTCTTCGGTACCTTTACCTAATGCCACAAAATTATCTTTGGTACCCAGTTTGGTAAAACACGACTGGCAACTAACAGCACAATCTGTTGAGCCCTGCACATTTAATGCCTCAGTTTGAAAATCGTTAAGATCCTTGATGCAACTATTGTAGGTTTTACTTAAATACTTGCTTAAATAAAAATCGCGTGCATCGGTATTTATTTTTAAAGTTTTGCTTACATAATAAACACCCGGTGCAAGATTTAATTGCGGTGTAGTGTTTGCTACTTCAGTATAATTATAAGTAACAGGATTATAACAAAGCGTTGTAAATAGGGTATCGTTATTTATAACATTAAAACGGCCGATCATTTTTTTACCGCCGGTAACGGTAGAATATAATTCATCACCACAATCATTTGTAACTTTTAATTCAAAATCATATACGCAATTAAAACATACGTTTGGTTTTAAACAAGGATCATTAAATGTGCCAATAGACATATTATAAGTAAAAACATTTTGTGCCTGATCGGTAATTAAAATTGATTTATTAAAAGTAATAGCATCGGCTGCCGCGTTTACCAGATTACTTTCACTTTCACCAAAAGCATCTTTATTAAACATATCTGCTTTTAACAGAATTGCTGTAGGCGGTTGTTTTGGCATTGGTAACATGTTGGCAGGCGCACCTCCGGCCAAACTGGTAGCAATGGTCTTACCTTCCATATCCATATAGGTAATGCTCACCTGCCCGTTTGCATCAATCACCATGTTTTTTTGGTAATGCGATGCGCTACCCACTTCAGATCCAAATAAACGATCGATCTCGATCTGCTCAGGACTACCATAAAAATATTTTGTTTCATGACCTGACCCTAACTGATGATTGATGCCTACCCCACTTTGTTTTTTAATACGGCCCGTATTATCGGGAGTATATTCTACCTGCGTAAATGGAAATTTTTGCGCGTCGGGAACAAAGGCCTGGTAAGCTGTTTTATTTGGGTTATTAGGAGAATAATATTTTGAAGCGCCGCTCGATGTTGATAAACCTGCTGCGTTTGGAGTGCATACATTCGTTATATTATCAAGATCAAAATCTTCTTTTGAATACTTTAAACCTGTAACATCGGAAATATTAAAATTAGGTTTATATAAGAAGGACTCACTTACGTTGTTGATAGTAACCGTTGGAAAAGGAACAGGCAAAATATTTACGGCAGAACGACCGGTATAATCATATACATTCTCACCAATAATGGTTGAATTATCTGAATTGATTTTAGTGATGGTTTGGCGCGAGCGCAGGCTTCCATCGGCGTAATTAATAACATCCTTATGTTTTCCTTCTTCGGCGAAGGTGGCGTTGTATTGCCAGTTCTTTTTAATTTCAAAATGATCAAGCGCTACCCAGCCGGTTCCTGAAGGCGCGGACGTTATGGCAGAAACCAACCCCGTATTTGTATTGTAGCTCCAGTTTCCATTATAGGGTAACATACTTGGGTTTGTTCCTGAAATATCTTTACCAACTCCTCTAACACGGCATAAAAAATACCCATGATCGAATATCAACGGCACGGTGTATGAATTACCGGTTGTTACAATACGGGTACTGTTATTTTTAAAATCAAAATTTAAAGTATTTGCCGGTTTAAAAATTGCGATGTTATTTATATCGTAATCATTAATACTTGTATATTCCATATCATAACTCACAGCCCCTGTCATTGGGCTCCATGTAATTTCGAGAATATCATCAACATTATCACCATCCTGATCAACAGCGTTTACTATTGGCGGAGGTACAGGTGTGTTGTAAGAGAAAGTATTATACCTTAAATAATCAAGTGTAGATTCAATTAATAAATTGTCAGGCAAAGTGGTTTGAACTACATTGTTGATCTTTATTTGTGTGATGGTGGTTACAATTTTATAAACTTTGTTGGTTTGCGAATTAAAGATCAAATAATCCTGGTCTTTATATGCCGCATTTGTAAATGGCTGGTGACTAACTTTTAAAACATTAACGGCGTTAGAAATAATAACATTAGAAGCGTTATATGTTGTAACCTGTAAACTAATTTCAGCATCGTATGGTGCGAGGTATTTCTGGGCATTTGTTTTTACCTGCAACTTTACTGTTCCGATAATTTCTTTATCATAACTTGTAGCGGAAGGCGCGTTTAAAAAAACCAATTGACTGTTACCGGTGATAATAGTTGACGGGCCGTTCTCTAAAGCCGGCGTAGCTACCAAACGTATTGGCTTATCAAAGCCGAAAGCCCAATTACTAAAAAGCATTAATACTGCCAGTAAGCCAATTGATAAAATTCTCTTTTGTAATATCATAAAATTATTTTTTATAGCGTCCGTCAAAAAATTTAAATGTTTTATATTTCCCTTTTAATTCAATTTCGTTTTTAGTGATATGAATAATACCATCCGTTCTAAAGATCTCTTTATTCACTTTTTCTAATTTTTTAAAATCAGAAATAAGTATCTC
>JACDED010000017.1:0-15648 GCA_013816615.1 Bacteroidota bacterium | reverse complement strand
CTCCAAACGCGGGCGAACAGTTTGTTTAACGATCTCGTTATTCTCACGAATATTATGTTCGTTCACATAAAAGATCACACTCTTTTTTAAGAACTCTTCGCCTAAATAGATCTCCTGGGCTACTATACCCTGTCCTGCTTTTGGTTCAAAACGAAAAGCAATAATATTATCCTCCTGCTTACGCTTAACAGTTTTGCAAACCCCAAGTGCTTTGATATAATCATTCATATTAAAGTTAGGATCCTGGCCTTCTAAAGCATTTGTGATCTTTATAAATTGTTTAACACTATCAATTACAATACGCAGGTCTTTATTCTGAATGGTAGTGGAGCCGCCTAATTTGCTGTATAAACAAATACCGTCTTTTATTACAAAACCTTTTTGGGTTTCGTGAGGTATAGTTTCTTCATGAGTTTTATAGCTGGTGTATTTTACGTTAAAGCTATAGCGTTCATTTTTTAAAAGTTTTTTATTTAATTCAATTAACTCTGTGGCCGCAGCTTGTGGCTGAACATCTATCCAACCGATCACCATCGTAAAAGATGAAACAAAAAGCAAAATAAAGAACAAAAGGGCAAATTGCTTTTTCATTATTGAATTAAATAAATATGTTTTTAAGGATCTCAAAATTATTTTGTTGGTTTGCTGTTACGGCTTTCTTTAATGGTCATAATACCTTTTTCGGTTTCTTTTTTCACGCGAATTAATTTTCCTTCTTCATCGTATTCGTAAAAGGTGGCATAATTTCTTTCATCCAGTTCGGCCATTAAACGCATGTTATTAGGGTCGTAGGCATAGGATTTTACTGTTGCATCCACGGGAAAAAAGCGAACGTCATCCACATAAGTTCCACCGCTGGGGTTATTTAAAAATTTAATTTTTATACCTGTAGCATTTGCAGGTATGGAAACTTTCCCTTCAATTTTTTGCCAATCATCTACCATTGGTCCGGCCTGGTTAATACTAACAGGCACACCGATTAGTATTGGATTTGGCGTTAGAGCTGAATAAAAAGAAATTTCAATCTGGCAATTACCATAAGTTATTTTGGGTGTATAAGCTGACCGGGTCCAACAGCTAACAATATATTCTTTGCCTGGAATGGGCGCAAAATCACTAATGCAATCATCGCAAGGTGTAGTGTAAATGTAGGCTACTGTACTTGTTCCTAAAGGAGCTACAGGAAAGTTATTGGTTCCTAAAGAAGTTAAAGTTGCTCCTATTCTATCTCCTGGAACTAAATTAACGTTTGGCAAAGGGACAACCGTTAGTGAGTAAGTTGCATTGGTTAAAGTGCTTATTGTTTGTTTGCCAATAAAATCGGTTAACTCGCCTTTTATATTGGACCTGAAAAATTCCACCACAAATGGTCCGTTAACGGGCGTTATAGATGTACCTGTAAGATCAAAAGCGATCTTTAAAAGATTATTAGTTATCCTGGCACTTTTTAATGTTGGCGAATTTAAGTTTCCATTTGAGGGCACAAATGAAGGAGCCGGAGGATTAGCAAATAAATAATTAACGTGAATAATTGGATTATCATATGAAGGACTAGGATTACTGGGATTATATATTGTACTGCCATTGAGGCTCACCCGTGTTTCCCTGATGTTTGTATTTTTGCCTGATATTACCCAAAACAGCGAATTGAGATTTAATCCAACAAAATTCACTTCCTTATCAAAATTTCCAATAGTCCTCATAAGAGGTTCTTCAAGAAAAGAAGGATTAGGAATAAAATTAAAAGTATTAGTATTATTTTTTTGATTTAACCCCATAGTGTTTCCCGGATAAATCATATCAAACCCAAAAGCGTTATAAGGCCCCGGGAAAAGCACCTGGTATGGCCCCCCTGGATTTCCAGGACCGGTTGGCCCCGGAACAAGATGAATAGAAAACTCTCCCAACGAAAGATATGTTGGCGAAACATGAGATTGCAGGTTTACACCGTTCTGCTGATTGAACATAATACTTTTTAAATTGAAAATATTATTTTTTAAATCAAAGTGTTTATAAGGCCCGCCGAGATGTACATTTGTTGCTCCGTTGAGAAATTCGTTATTTTCTATAGCCATACGATAAGTAAGATCAGGTTGTTGCCTTATTGGCTGCATGGCTATTTGCGAAATTCCATACCAACAATTCTTTATAATGTTATTTTTAATATCAAAAATTAAATTAGCAGGCACATTCTGCTGCTGATTATTACCCGGTATAGTAGTAAACCATTCGAATGGTTCAATAATTACACCTGAACCCCTGTGATCAAGATTAGAAGGAGTTGCAACGATAGTATTTGAATTTATTTGTGAGTTACAAGTGATACCGGTATTTGGTGTATTATCCCGATGTATAATTGCTGCTTCTGTTCCTTCAAGTGTACAAGTTGAACCTGTAACGCCCCAAATAGCATCGGTTGTAAATAGATTTTTTCTTATGGTCATATTCTCAACTTTCTTGTAGACAATACCAGTGATATAGTTATCAAACACGCAATTTTCAACAGTAAAGTTTTTAGCGGTGCTTACATAAATACACTCCGGGCCTCCTCCACATGGATAAGCAACATTAAAGAAAGGAAGGAATTGCGCTTTTTGAATAGGAGTGAGTGCAGAATTGGCATAACTCAAAAATTTATAGTAATATTTATTCGCATCTGCAAAGGTTAAATTTTTTATAGTTATTGAACTTCCCGCATTATTATCGAAAACAAAACCATAATAAGGCGGCTGCCAACAAAAACCGGGAACCTGGATACAAGCCGGGCTTGCATATGGTAATACTATATAGGTACTAAGATCAAAACCCTGTGGCGGCAAAGGAAATTGTGGTGAAGGATGTTTTTGTATTGTTAAACTTTTTGCGCTATTAAATGTTACCGGAGGCAAGTATTTCATAAGTTTAATCAGCGTTGTGCCTGCGGAAGGAACCGTTACACTTAAATTTATAACCGCATCACCCGATAAACTCATAGCCTGTGTTAATTCATAATCAAATGAACCCGGCTGGCCTGTTAAAATTGTAGTTGTAACAGTAAGAACGGTTTGACCTTTTATGCTGTTAGCAAAAAACAGGCAAAGGATAAAAAATGTAAAAAATTTAATTTTATTGGAAGCCATAATATTGTTTTTGTGATTGAACATTTCCGTTTTTTACAAAAGCGGTTACCCACTTCAATTTAGTATAATCGCTCAGCTGAAAATCAAAATACAATTGCACATAACCATTTAATACATCTGATATTTTTACAGTTGGTGTATCATCTGTATGAATTGCGCGTTGATTATTATTTCCGGCTACAACTTTTGCCTTAAAGTTTAATGCAATATCATCGTTTTGCTGTTCTCCGATCTTTATTACCAACTTGTCGCTTACATCCAGATTATCTGTTTTTACCAATATTATCATTGTGTAACCGGTATCTTTTCTCATTGTAACATATTCTCCACCGGGGAGAGCAAGTTGGTATTTTTTTACTTTTGGCACTATCGTAGCGCTCACCTTTTCAATCGTTCCTGGTGTTTGAGCAAAACCAAAAAAACAAAAGACATTCAAACAAATTATATATTTCATATATTTCATATCTATAAATTTTAATTAGTGTATGGAGCTACTATCAATTTATTATAAACACAACCTTTAGCATCAATAATGGTTACACGGCATTTGTAACCTGCAACATTATTAACGGTAAATGCTGAACCTCCATTTGTAACAATGATGTTTCCGGTACCTGAAAGCTTTTCCACATCAATAATAAATGGCGCGTGTCCGTTTACGATCTCATACTTATTTGTACTCATATTAAAAACAACTGTTAAAAGACAATCATCTATCTTCTCGCATTCTTTACCGATCTGTTTCACCATCTCTGCCTGGGATATCGGAGCGGAGCCCGGATCTGCAACCAAAAGACTTGTTCTGCCGGTATGAGCAATAGTACTGGTCAAATAACTACCACCTGATACAATAAACTTAAAGTGTTTATCAGAGCAATTATTCCAGCCGGCATCTTCAAAGCTTTCGTATCCTAATTCCCTGTATTTTGTATTTGCACCAACTGCGGTTGCCATACTTTGATTAAAACCAAAAGTAGCAGCGCTATATCTTCCTAAAGCATCGCGGTTCTCGAGTTCCTGTCCGTATGGATTAAATTCGGTTATCTCACTAGCAAAGGTCCAGCCGTATGGATTTAAAACCCATTTGCCACCTGTGTTCTTGTAAAAAGGTGTGTAGCTCGTAAATAAACCATCTACCCGAATATTAGAATTACCCTGTGTATTTGTTTGTCCGCGACCTGTTAAGTATTCAAAATTACGAACCGGTTTAAAATTACCTGCAGTTCCGTTAGTATATGGATTTGCTGTTGAAGCAGCATTTACACAATCGCAATTGGCACTCCAGCGGCTATTAAACTCAATGGCTTTTGCACTAACTACTTTTTGATAAACATTGCTACCAACTCCTGAGATCGGGTTTACCAAAGTTGTAATATTTGCCATGTCCATGGTTTGCATATTACGGGCGCCCGAACGAATAACTTTGGCAATGTACGTACCGTTAGGAATAATGGCACCCACATTATCTCTCATTTGAATGGTATTGCCAACCGATTTGGTTACCCATGCTTTTGAAAGTATACCTGCATTATCTAATTCAATCTCATCACCTTCGCGGTATAAATTTAAACCCGCAGCTAAAACAGCCTGGCCATTTGCTAATGTAACAGAAGTAGAATAACTAATGTTTTTATAAGCGGCACCCATATTAGCATAATACCAATAAGCCGGGTACCTGAAACTATATACAGGATCGTTAAAATCGTTAGCGGTTTGCGTTAACAATACCTCACCTGTTTCGGAATCGTATGCCAGATCTTTACTTGTAACTGTTGAACCGTCTTTTTTAGAAATTGTTTTATCAAGGATACCAAAACGTTGTACCACTTTTGTAACTGTTGCCGAACGGAATTGTGTTTTATCGGAAGCAAAAGAAGGTATTGGTACTACAGTAACAATTGGAGCCAGTACATTAAAAGCATCCACATTAATATTTATCCCATCTGTTTCGGCTTCGGTAGACTGTTCACGCAGATCGCCAACGGCATCAAAGAACACACCTAACTCACCGGAGGATACCGCACCATTTGGTTTAATAACCGTACAATTATTTATTAAGCGCTTACTGCCATTGCCATATGAATTGCACTTATAAAAATATTCGGTACTGCTTATCTCCTGGTTAAAGTTATTGTAGATCTTAGTTGCTTTTGGCTTACCGTGCATATCATTTAACTCCACATAAAAACCCTGCGAGGCGGTCATGTGATCTTTTGACTCCACACTTAACAATGTTGCAATAGCGATAGGATCATTTTTATGTTCGATCGCTTCTAATTCTGTTCGTTCTGAAATTGTAGGGAAATCGCGCGCGGTATAAAACTCATTGGTAACATAACCAGTACCATGTTGTTTTAGTGAGCCGCTAAGGGAAGGAATATAATTGCTCACTTTTACAAAACTATAACCCACACTTGCCGAAGGGTAAAAACATTCACCAAAAGGCGCTTCGGTATAATGTTCATCATCGGGTGCCAGCAAACGTTTTGTTTCGGTAAAGAAAGGTTCTTTTAAAGCATTTTCTTCGCCGCCAATTTGAGGTTCGTATGCGGCAACCCCCGAAGAGATAGTGCGGCCGTTCTCAACTTTAGTGTAATTATAAACCTGGCCGTATTCGCTATCCGACTCAATATTGTTTGTCATCTGTTTAAAATTATCCTTCATTGTAATTCTAGATACGCGCGAACCGCCACCGTATTTAAAACCCGTAACATTTTTTAATTTGATCCAGCATTCAGAAAGATCTGCATTTGTACCTCTACCCAGGCCACGTAAATATTTATTTGGGCCTTGTATGGTTTGCGCAATATTTTGAAAAAAGCCTGAATTTGCTATTGCTTTAATGGCTTGTTCACTCACAGATGCGGTAGCATTTGGCTGATCCCAGATAACACGCGATGTATTTAAACGACCAAATTGTATAGCGGCGCGTGTAACCGGATTCACCAACACAGGATTGTTATTGTTATCATCTAACTGAATCGGTTTAAAGTTTATATAAACATAATTATTAAGGATCTTTGTTCTTAAGGGATTATTATTTATTTCTGCATAACCCGGTACATAATCATATTTAGTGCCGTTGATCCACATTTTAAATTTAAAGAACACCATTTTATTGTCTGGAAAAAAATCAGAGACTTTAACGTTAGATGGCGCGTTTGCAGGAAGCTTAAATTTAAAATCAAACACTGTTTCGTTTTGTACATTTACCGCACTGATATCCATATTTGTTTGCGCGCAACCTCCGTTATATAAATACATTTGCGTGGCCTGTTTATTCTGAACAAAAGCGTAATCATCACTTTCGTAATTAATATTTATCTCACCATCAGAAGGCAGTTTTATTTTTGACAGTTGCCAGGCTTTTGAATCAAAATCAACCACATTTTTATCCTGTGCAGTATAGGGGTATACATCTCTTGGAGGGAATGCGCCTGTGCATGAAGCATCCGGAATAATCGGATCGTGTTTATAGTTACTCCAACGATCATAATCATTGATGTTATAATTAGGATTTACTGCCCCACCTGTAATATCAAATGGCGTAGGTTGATTTATATTCTGATTACCACCATAATAAAAATCGTAACTATTATAAGCTCCTTTATCGGAGTTTTGATAGGTGAAAAATAATTTTGTTAAGGTTAGTTTTCCACCGGCAGTACTGTTTGGTGTATTTTGACAAAGGGAATAATCATAAACAAAATGAACGGTTTTAATAACTTTATTATTTTGTTTTGTGCTTAATACAATATTATCTATACGTTGTTGACTTGTACTGCCATTACCCCCATCAACGCCTGTAACGCCTTTTCCATCTGCTCGTGCAGATAAATTAAATTTTGCTTTATGATTTTTAGTTATGATCTCATCCAGATAAAATAATTGTTTTGTGCCATATACAATACTTCCCTTATCATCATTTTCATCTGCATAAAGACCTGAGCTAAACTTTGCTTTATTAAGATCGGTTGGCGTTCTCCATTTATAATCAGACGTTTCGCTGTATTTAAACAATGTGTAATTACCAAGATCATCATCTGTAGGGCCATTGCCTGTAAGATCAACATAATCTGATGAAAGAACTGCTGATAATAAATACGAATGCGCAAATGGTGGCATTTTTGTATTAGAATAATAATTATCCAAACCCATTTTATTACCAATAGAATTATCTAAGCCCGGCACGTAAGTAACCAAACCAGCATTATTTGTTCTTGCACTGCCACCTCCAACGGGCTTACCAACGGCAAAAGTAATTTCCTGTTGTTCTTTATTATATGCAGGTATGGCATATACATAACGCTTTCCATCGGTATTTAATGAAGTGATCTGGCCAATGTGGTGACCAACATTTGCACCATTTGCGGCAATAAAACTACTTTGTGAACTAATACCGGCGGATCCGTATAAACCCATACCATCAGCAACTTCTTTATTGGTTAAAGTAACAATGGTTTGGTTTCTTTTATCTCTTTCTTTTCTATTGTCTGTATTTGAAACATTCACTAAACCGCCACTTGCTTTTTTTAATTTGCCCGTTGCTTTAGTATCAAACTCAAGGGAGCCATCCAATTCTGGTCGCACCGCCTCAAAGCCACCGTACCGTGTTAAAAAACCCGGATCGCTATTTATAGAACGCTCATTTGCTTCTTTAAAATAATACGTTTCATAATCTGCTTTACTGCCTGACGCCCGGTAACTTAAGTTTTCTGCAGCTTTTGAAGCGGCCCAATCACCCGAGGTGGAATAAGCGCTGTTAACGGTAATATCAGTACCAACTTTAAAAATGCCGCCGGCACCAAGCTCAACCGATGCGCTATAACCATCGCTGGTGCTATAAGATGATACATCAAACACGTGACCAATATCGCTTCTGAAAGGACGGTAGCTTCCACCGGTACCTTGCCCGGAAACAGAATACATATCGTAAGTTAAATTTGTAATTGGTAAATTATAGGTTGAGGGCGTAAAGCTTCCATCTTTTTCACGGTTAAAATCCATCATGGCCTTATCGTTATACTGACCAATGTGCGCGTTCATGTATCCATACGCAGGACTTGAGATAACTTTTTAATTTGTCCCTGCTCAGAATAATAAGCGCCCGGTGCAAGCGAACCGGTAAAACCAAAAACCTCTGCGCCAAATTTTAAATTAGCTGTAATAGATAAATTACCCATTGGGAAATCCAAATTTGGAGAATAGGTAGGCTGCATTAAATTAAATTTAGCACCGCCTCCAAGACTTGCTCCAACATCGTGCGAATAACTTTTGCCTTGATTATTAACCGCGTTGGCCATATTATATGAAACACTTGGAGCAATCGATAATGCAGATAGACCACCCCTTGAATTGAAAGATGCTCCCAAAGACACGCCCAACTTTGCGCCTGTTTGATTTTTATTAGCACTTTGACTTAAAGAAATAGAAGGTTGTAAAGATAAACCATCGTCGGAACTTGAAGTAATACCGAGACTAACAGAACCCGACCCCCCGTATTTATTGGAAGATGAGAGCGCTACATTAAATGAACGCTCCATGCCAACACCTGTGTAATTATTATATTTAATACCTAAGCGGGCATTAAAGCTTGCAAAATCCAAACCAAATAACTCACCACTAAAACCGCACGATACACCCAGTGTTTGATTTTTTTTTATGTTTTGCTCTTTTACAATTTGATCGCCGCTAAAATCATCAGGTATCCCACGCATATTTCTATTAATAACACCGGGGTTAATATTCCAGCCCAGGCCTACCCAGCTTGCTTCCTGATCCATAGTAATACCCGAATGATAACTTATATTCATAGGGTATCCATCCATATCGAACAAAGGAATATTATAAGAAAAATCGCCGCTAAAAAGATCAACCATATCTGAAGTGCCAATAGGCTCAAAACTTTGAACCTCGGGCTGGCTGGGGCCACCTGTTAAAGCAAAAGATGTTGTTGGCCAGCAGATCTGTAACAACAAAATAAAAACCAATTTTAAAGAAATTGCTTTTTTAAGCTTTTCTTTCCAAAAATTTTTACGTTTAAATATATTCTTTCTCATAATAAGGTAGGTTCTTTAGCTAAAAAACTTGGTGAATAAGTAAATTTTATAATGCCGTTATTAAATAATTTATCATCAAAACACAAGGTTTTTGCATTAATACTTTTTTTGTTTTTGTTTTCAAAGCCTAAAATAAAGTGACCGTATGGAATCACGTCAAACGCCCTCTCAAAATGATACAGTACACAATTAAGCGTATCCTTACCATCAATTAAACTGATATCGTTTTGCATATTAAAAGCACAGTAATTGATCCTTTCCTGGTATTGCCCTGTTGAAGAAAGATCGTACTTTATAAATTCCATTTTAAAATCTTCAATTTTAATTCTCAGATCAAAATATTGCAGATCTTCAAAATCACTTTTTTTATAATTTTTATTACTATCCGATATTTTTTTTTGTGCAAGCATATAATCAACAGGTTTTAAAATTGAGATATATGTTACCTTACCGAACTTTTTATTTTTTATATAACCATTTTCTGTATTATCAATAAACGATACCAGTTCTTCAGGCGCATTAAAATTTATTGCCACTTTTTCTTTAAGCGGTAAGCTTTCCATGCTCAAATTCTCATCGGCTTGCTTATTACAGAAAGTAAATAATATTAGAATTGCTAATATGAAACAGGTTCTTATCACTTTAATCCTTTATATTTTTGATTAATGTAAGTGCTTACTTCTTTGGTTATATTGTTCTTTTCATCACCGTACATGATAGAGCCATTGCTGGTGTTGCCAAATATCATGCTATAACCATTTTCTTTACCATATTCTGAAATGTATTGGTTAAGTTGCAATATGATTTTATCATCAAATTCTTTTGTTAATTGAACATTGCTTTGATCATATTCCTGCATTTTTTGATTGAATTCAATTTTTTTTCTTTCAAAAATTTCGATCTCTTCTTTTGGTGGATTTGAATTTGAGCTTAGTCGTTTTGAGAGTACCGAAAGATCGATCTGTAAACTATCTAATATTTTTTTCCGGGCATTTCTTGTACCCGTATATTGTTTTTCAAGCTCTTTCTTAAGCTCAAAGTTTTCAAAAAGTTCCTGTATCACAACATAAGCTGTTTTTTGTTTATGGTTTATAAACGAAATACCAATAATTACAGACACCACTATTGCGGTTATACTTAGTATTGTAGCGATCTTACTCCCTGAGCTCATAAAGATTATTGAATGATAAATTTTAATAAAAACGCTTGATCCTTTTCATTAAAGATCTTTAAAAGATAGTTACCTTCCTTTAAGCCAAGGCCAAATAAATTAACCTCGTACCGATTGCTACCGGTTTGTTTAATATTTGAATTTGCTACATTTTTACCAGATTCGCGTTTAATTTTCACTTCTTCTCCCTTAGCATTTAAAATAACCGCATTTAGTTTTTGATCCGTAGAGGAGTATTCTTCCTTAAATAAGAAACAGATCTTATCATCAACAACAATATATGGCGAGACATTTAACTTAGGAGTAATTTCAACAACCATTGGCACCACATCCGTTTTACTTTTAAATACAAACTCCCAGGCCTCGGTTTTATTGGTGATAACGCCATTTGCCACTTTTTGTACCTGCCATGCATAACGGCCGCCAGTTTGCAGTTTTGGCGCATCAAAAGGATACAACACATCGTGTTTGCTTAGAAAATTTTGCTGAAATAAAGCGTTATTCACATTAATGGCAGATTCAGCATTTTGATCCTTTTTAATTTCAGTAACAATCATACGGTAAAACTCGCCTTGCTGCAAAATATTAAACGTTTCGCTGTGATTCCATATCAAAACCGGGTTATATATTTCAAGTGTATCTTTATCAATAGGGTTTATTAAAGTAAGGAATGAAGAACTTTCAGACTCTATATCATCACACAACTCATCCCCTACTCCATCATTGATATTAATACTGACGCAATAATTATATTTACCTGAAGGTAATTGATGGTATATCCTCACAAATTCGGCAACCGAAGTATTTTGATAATTAATGTTTGCTACTTTTAGCCCTAACTGTAAGGAATTAAATACGCCATTTTTAAGCGTTATTGGATTAGAAGTAACTTTTATGAGTTCTGTACCTTGTACATTTGTAATTTTTGATTCAATCGTTACCGATATTTCACCAGCATTATTTGAAATATTAATGCCGCACATGCTTTCAGCACTAACATTGTAGCTCGAAAATGATGAGGATACAATTTTTGTTTGCGCTGATGAATTAAAAAATAAAAGACAAGTAGCAATAGACGCTACCGTTTGCATGAAACCTTCCTGAAAATTATACATGCTCCGAAAATATCAAAATTTATTTAACAAACAACCTGTTGTTAATAAATATGTCGGGATAATTTTATAAGTGGTATGGTTTACTGAGTAGTTTGCAAAAAGCCTAAATTTTTAGATAACACGTTTTGGTAGTTATGCTTGTAGTAGCCACAAAAATCATACAAATTACATTAATGCTAAAAAACCGAGGTTAATTTAATGTAACCATAATAAGGAAATTGCTTTATTCCTGAATAATTAAGAGTATTTATAAAATCACCAATAACCAGTTTTTCAGCTTTTAGCTCAATATTAATAAGTTTATGAAGCTTTAAATTTAATGTTGCAGAATAACCAAATTCAGAAATCTTATCGTTAAGCTCATAAGCATGCTTAGCTCCAATTAACATTCTAAAACTTTCAGAAAATGTATATCCGCCTTCAATGGTATTATTTATTGCGTTGCTAAAATTCAAACTATCTTTAATAGTATTATGAATAAACGCGTTGAGACTATTTAGCTGCCATTTTCGATATTGGTTAAAAGAACTGAAAGAATAATTTTCGAGTTGATTTGTTTGTACACCATCATTTAACTGGTATATATTACAAATAAATGTATTAGTAGACTGAAATCTTTTAAGTCTTGGTGAATAACTGATGATCCCGGTTTTGATATTACTTTTTATGAGCTTACTATCATTTACGGCTAAATTATTTATGCGTTGAAAAATATCGGTATAATTAAGTGTAATATCCATGCGTTTCTTAAACAGCTTTACCTTTGCGTAGTAAGTATAATTTTGTAGCACCGTTTTGTAACTAAACAAGCCTTTTAAATTATCTTCATCTCTGCGATAATTAAACCCAACTTTAAATTTACTCCCAAAAGGCTGCTCCAGCTTGGTATCGTACCTTTGAATATCGGATCTCATAAATCCAACACCAAAGCTTTTAAAAAAAGGTTCTACAATTCTATATGTAAAAGAAAATTTAGTTTTTATTTTTGGAAGAACTCCGAATAATTTTGTCTGTAAGCTCTTATCCCAATTTGTATTTTGAGAATTGCCCGCCAGTTCTGAATTTAAAGGCGATGCGTTTTTATCGGTTAAAAAAGATTTTGCAATGGCGGCTTCAAAATTTAGAAATTTATAAACGTACCTTCCATCTACTTCAATAACAAAATTATTTTTAATATCGCTTGTATTTTGACCCGTAGTACCTGTTCCAAAAAGTCCGCCAATACCGATATAATTTTTATTTTCTTTTCCAATACCAAACTTAACGGCTGCAATTTTTTTCTCATTAGGATTCTTCGTCCAATCAAACACAGAGGTTAAGTTTTGGATTTGGTTTAATATGGCATTATTTGTAGCCTGGATAGAATAGTTTACAACGGTTTTGCCCGCACTCGCATTAATAAACGCATTCTTTAACTCGTACTTAAAATTTAAACCCTTTATAGCCATTTGATTGATCATGAAAGTAGAATAAGACGGGTAACACATCCCTATCTCAAATTTTTTAACGCCCTCTAAAAAATTTAATGTTTTGCTTTGAGGGAATAATTTTCCGGGAGAAACACCAGGCTTTGGGTTTTCAATAACTGCGATTTTCTGTTTTAAAAGATCTATAACTTTTTGTGTGTTTTCGATCTTATTTTTTAACTCGTTTATCTTTTTTGTGCTTGTGTCAAGTCCGGCATAAATATTTTTTAAAGAGTCAACCGAATTAAGATACGGCTGAACCTTTAACGAGTCGTTTTTTAAATTTATTGAATCTGAAGGGAAATTGGGAACGGCAACGTTTAAATCGCTTTTAGGAATAGAACCAGGAAAATTATTTAATTTTTTGCTTTCCAATAATGCCAATTGCTGTTTTAATTTTTGATTTTGTAATGACATTGAATCAATCTTTGTTTTAAGATCTTTGGTCTTATCTAGATATTCCTTATCGCGCATTTTTTCAAATTCATTTACATCAAATCTGATGGTGAAATAATTATTAAGTCCCGATATGTATGTTGGATTAGAGTAAAAATAATCGGCAATTATAGGAATTTTACCAAATCTCATATTCACACTTCCATTTGATCGGTAAAGGCTGGCAGGAAAAGCATTATCAGCCATATAGTAAGGTATGGCTCCATAATCAAATTGATTACTAATACTTCCTCCAAGTGCGAATTTTTTATAACCTGAAAATTTCTTTTTTGTAGATGCTAAACTATCTTTAAAATGTTTGGTAGCGTTAGAAATGTTTTTGAGAGAATCTTTTGAAACACGCTTCTTTTCAACTGCTTTTTTAAAAAAATCTACATTAGTGCTATCCGGCTTTTGCGTAAATACTTTAACATTGTCTGTATCAATTGAATTAGTATAACTTTTTATAGCCGGCATTGTTTGCGACCTTGCGGCAAAAAAAATTAAAAATAATATTGATAAAAAAATATGTTTTATATACAGCAATAAAAAAAATTATTTTATGAATTTAATCAATTGATCTTAAAGTTGTATTTTTTTGGTAAATATTACATACTTTTTAAGAAAATAATTTACTATAGGCTTGTTATTACTGTAATATTAAAGGGGTAACTTTATCGCTACCCCTTTAAATCAAAAAAAACTTTTTTCTTATCAATTCCGTTACTCAATTAACATAAGAGAGTATATGACCAAATTCAAAGGTCTTTAAAACGCGGCCCTTACTTTTCTCATTTTCTTTTCGGTATCTACATTGCGGTTCTTAGGATATTTTATGGTGTAGGTATAAATTACTTTTTGCGATTCGCCAGGAGGAATTAAAAATTTCCAGCTTACTTTACCATCGTCAATATTTTTAACACCTTTTGATAACTCAACAGCATCTACAATAATTTCGCTGCTTTGCGAAATCGGCATTTGGTCTTCAAGATCAATATTGATAGCATTTTTACGATTATTTTTAATTACCATTTCATAAGAATAAACCATTTTACGATTATTGCCCATTACTTTTTCATTATTAAAATCTTTAATTTTTGTACGCGTTACAATTACTTTGCTATCACGACCAAAAGAAAGATCAAGCGTATCGTTCACACTTCTTGGATTAACATACGACTGGCCAACAAAAGTTCCTCCAAAATAAACATTGGCAGGCCCTTCAATAAGATCAAGATCTTCCCAACCCGTAATACGTGCTAATAAGAAGGCATCTTTCTCTACTTTAGGTATTGAGTAATGTTTGAATGTTGCATTAAGGCTGTAAGTTGTTACTTCTACAATGTATGGTTTCGCATCTGAAGGAATTGAATATGGTTTTTTAATTTCAAACTCCGCACTTAGTTCAGAAACCTGCACTTCTTCATAAACAACTTTATTGGCATCTTCGCGTTTACCTTTTATCTTGTAATCATTCCACGATTTTAATTCAACTTCATTTAATTGTTGTTTAGTGCCAAATTGATTCTCAAGATTATCACTGCTGATTTGTGATTGTTGATATTGTGAAGGCTTATTACTATTGCTATTACTTAAATAACCATTTGTATTTCCATAAACATCTGAATTAAAATTTAAAAACCATGGCATGATAGAAGGTTTTGATGCATTACGTGTTGGATCGGAAGTAGAAAGTTTTAATTTTACATCGGCCCAGCTAATGCCTGTGTTATTAAATGCGCGCGCACGATAAACTAAAGTTATTGGTTTACCAATGTCTTCGGCTTTGAGCTCGTAGTAAGGTGCCCAGCCTGCATCAGAAACAACATATTTAAGATCTATGGTTGCTGCAATTTTATTATCGCTTTGTAAAAGAATAATAATTTCGCCGGTTGGTTTATTTTCGTTAGCATGCAATTCGTTTAACTCGTTTTGTAATCGATTGGTTACTGTGTACATTTCATTTATTTTTGTATCGAGCTTTAATATCTCACCATTAATTTCTTTAATGCGTGAACGGTAAAAATCTGCAGCTAATTTTAATTCGGCAATAGATACACCTTTCTCTGTACCGCCAATGCTAATATTTTTTGCCAGTAGCTCTTTTTCTTTATCGTAAGCCTCTTTATCATACACAACCTGTTGCGTTTTATATTGATTGGTTTTAAGAGAATCTCTTAATTGTTTTACTTTGGCGCTTTCGGCATTAAGGCTTAAAAAATTTAATTTTTCCGAAACGCTTAATACACTTACATTTTCACTCATATTTACCTGTATGCTTTT
>JACDED010000140.1 GCA_013816615.1 Bacteroidota bacterium | reverse complement strand
GTATAACAGCGATGATCCTGTTGGTAGTTTAGATGCTTCTATTTTAACAGAGCATATTCTTTCTCCTTTATTTGGCATTCACGATCTTAAAATTGATAAACGTATTGGTTTTATTTCCGGTATTAAAGGTCCTGAAGCTTTAAAGAAAAGTGTAGACGAAGATAAATCAGAGGTGGCTTTTGGCCTGTATCCCGTTACAATGGATCAATTAAAATGGATCGCTGATACAAATAACATCATGCCGCCAAAATCAACCTGGGTGGAGCCGAAAATGCGCAGTGGATTGGTAATCTATAGTTTTGAGGACGATAACAATTCATAGAAAGCCAGTAATGTAACAGCTATGGCTATTTAACACGAAATACAAATAGTTACGAATGTACGAATCGAAGCCGCCAATTAGCAAATTCGTTAATATTCGTAATTCGTAGATTAACAAGAAACATTGAACCGTGAATTAAAAAATGGCTGTCAAAGAAAATCTAATACATTTAAAAAATTCATTGTCTTCTGACATTACATTGGTTGCTGTTTCTAAAACAAAACCCAATTCAATGATAATGGAAGCCTATGATGCAGGGCAAAGAGATTTTGGTGAGAATTATGTGCAGGAATTGGTGGATAAACAAGAGCAATTACCAAAAGACATTCACTGGCATTTTATAGGACATTTACAAAGCAATAAAGTAAAGTACATAGTTCCATTCGTGTACTTAATTCACGGAGTGGATAGTGTAAAATTGTTGCTGGAAATAAACAAGCAGGCATTAAAAAATAACAGAATTGTAAATTGTTTGCTTCAAATTTATATTGCGCAGGAAGAAACCAAATTTGGTTTTTCTTTTGAAGAATGTGAGGACTTTTTAAATTCTGAAGCATTCTCTCAACTAAAAAATATAAAGATCCTCGGCTTTATGGGCATGGCAAGCAATACAGAAAATGAAGAACAAATAAGAAAAGAATTCAGATTGCTAAAAGATTTCGCTGCTAGATCTTTAATCTTTAATCCTTCATCTTTAATCTTAAGTTTTGGTATGAGCAGCGATCATAAAATAGCAATAGAAGAAGGAAGTACTATGATCCGTATTGGCAGTAGTATTTTTGGTTCTCGAAATTATAATACCTGATAACTATTAATTAATACCTATTTAACTAAAAAGTGTTTGGCGAACTTATAGCTTTATTAACCACCGTTTGCTGGAGCATTGGTATTTTCCCGTTTACCGAAGCTGCTAAAAGGCTTGGTACCGCATCGCTTAATCAATACCGTTTGTTTTTAGCGTGGATCGTTATCTCTATTATCATTCTTATTTTTTATCCTGTTTCTGTTGCCGGTTTGTTTACCATTCCACAAAGCAATCAATATTTGTTTCTTGGCCTTTCGGGTATTATTGGTTTTACAATTGGTGATTATTTCAGCTTTAGCTCTTTTAAAATTCTTGGCCCAAAGCTTGGAAGTCTTTACACCACTATTGCTCCGGGCTCCGCTTTGCTTGCAGGTTTTTTAATTTTACACGAAAGCATTAATTTTATTGGTGTCATTGGTATTTTTGTAACCATTGCGGGTGTTATATGGTTAACGCTTTCTAAAAAAGATACAGCAGCTTCAGAAGAAGCAGGCTTTAAAAGAAATCCTTTAGGGATTTTATTTGGTATCATTGGCGCGCTTTGCCAGGGCGTTGGTTTGGTGCTTTCTAAATTAGGAATGGATGCTTATGAAGAAAAACTGCCAACCTTACACGCGGTATGGATAAGATTATTATTCGCATTTGGCGCGGCTTTCCTTGTATCATTAGTTACAGGACGCATGAAACAAAATTCCGTTCCTGTTTTTAAAAATCAAAACAATGGTGTGCCATTTATGTTCCTGGGCACTTTATTCGGACCTGTGCTTGGCGTGTCTTTTTCATTAATGGCCATTCAACATTTACCGGTTGCAACGGCACAAACCATTTTTGCTTTATTGCCAATTGTAGTATTGCCCATAAATTATTTTTATTACAAAGAAAAGATAACCATACAATCTATTTTTGCTTGTGCTATTGCGGTTTTAGGAGTTTTTATTTTAATTTGGCGCGATTTAATTTTAGCATGGACATAGCAAAACGTTTAGAGCAGGAGCATAGTTTAACTTTAACCAACGCTATTATAAAATATATTGGCGATGATAAAAAAAGGTTTAAGGTATTAATGGATCTTTTTTTTAAAGCTGAACCAAGAGTAGTACAGCGCGCTGCCTGGCCTATGAGTTATGTTGCTATTAACAATCCAAAATTGATCTATCCCTATCTTGATAAGCTGATCAGGAAATTAAATGAGCCGGGTAATCATCCAGCTATTCCAAGAAATATTATGCGTTTTTTTGAGGAAATTGAAATTCCCGAAAAACACGAAGGACCATTAGTAGATGTTTGTTTTAAATTAATTGTTGCCGCTGAAAGTCCTATTGCCGTTAAGGCTTTTGCAATTACAGTTGCTACTTCTATTTGCAAAAAATATCCCGAATTAAAACAGGAATTACGCTTGCATTTAGAGCATATGCAAAATTACCCAATGACTGCCGCAATAAAAGTGCGTATTAAGAGAGCTTTAAAAATATTAAACACGTAGGTTTTTCTATACGAGCGTAGCGCTTCTCTCCTAACTTTTTGCCTATGTGTCCATGTGCCCGCCTGAATGAATCATTCGGGCAGGGTTAATTTAATACAGCATTGGTAAATCCTAAAGTTTAATTCTCTATTTTTGCAAAGATTAAAAATGCAAATAGAGATCACATCTGATTATATAGATAGTTTTAAATCAGCTATCGACCAAAAAAACGATGTTTTTTTAAAAGAGCAATTAAATGAATTTTATGCTCAGGATATTGCTATTATCATTAATCAACTTAATCTTAACCAGGCTGCATATATTTATGAGTTACTGGATGATGAGATAGCGCCGAACGTTTTACTCGAATTAGATGACGAAACGCGTGAAGACCTTTTAACCACATTTAGTAGTAAGCAAATTGCCGAGCAGTTAGATAACATGCAGAGTGATGATGCTGCAGATGTGATTGCCGAGTTACCCGAAAACAGGCAGGAAGAGGTATTATCGCATATTGAAGATATTGACCAGGCGAGTGATATTGCTGAGTTGATCAATTACGAAGATGGTACCGCAGGATCTTTAATGGCGAAGGAACTTGTAAGCATTTATGCTTTTGAGACCGTTGGCGCCTGTATTGAAGAAATAAGAAAACAAACCGATAATGTAGATGTGATGTATGCCGTTTACGTTGTAGATAATAATGAGCGTTTAATCGGAATGCTCTCGCTAAAAAAATTAATTATTTCGCATCCTTTAGCAAGAGTAGAGGAGATCTACGAACCGGATATTCAGTTTGTAAAAACGAGTACTACCAGTGAAGAAGTTGCCGAGATCATGCAAAAATACGATCTGGTTGTATTGCCTGTTATTGATCAGTTAGGACGTTTGGTTGGCCGTATTACGATTGATGACGTGTTTGATGTGATCCGCGAAACAGCGGATGAGAACATTCAGCGTATGAGTGGTATCTCTGATGACGTTGATTCTAATGATAAGATCTGGCGTTTATCACGAGCCCGCATTCCATGGTTATTGGTAGGTATGTGCGGTGGTATAGTTGGTTCGCGTATTATTGGCAGTTACGAAAATCAAATAAAGATCCATCCCGAAATGGCTTATTTTATCCCTTTAATAGGAGCTATGGGTGGCAATGTGGGTGTGCAAAGTAGCGCTATCATCGTTCAGGGCCTTGCTAATAATACACTTATTGATGATAAGATATTACCAAAACTGGCTAAAGAATTAGGGGTGGGTGTTATTAACGGCCTTATTTGTTCTGCATTAATTTGCGGTTATTCTTTTTTAATAGAAGACTGGCAATTGGCCGCTACAGTGAGTGTAGCCTTATTTACAGTTATTTTGTTTGCCTCTTTTTTAGGCACTTTTGTGCCATTAACAATGAACCGTTTTAAGATCAATCCTGCTTTGGCAACGGGGCCGTTTGTTACCACTTTAAACGATATTATTGGTATTACCATTTACTTTTTAGTGGGCAGGATGCTTTATACGGCATTTTAGAAATTTTAAAAGCCTTGATAATAAAGGCGTTCAGGAGTATCGGTTTTAAAAGGTTAATTTTTTGAAAATATTTTTTGATAGTTTTAAATAAATTATTAGTTTTGCACCTCCAAATTACTCTCCTGTACTTACTTTGAGAGTGACAATTTGGCCCGTTCGTCTAGGGGTTAGGACACGTCCCTTTCACGGATGAAACACGGGTTCGATTCCCGTACGGGCTACCACCTACATTTTTAAGGTTATTAAAGCAGCAAAAGAAATTTTGCTGCTTTTGTTGTTTTCCACTGTTTCCAACACTTTCAAAGGTTTTATTTTCAAATTGGTGTCACTGTAAAAAACAATTTTTTTCCAGATTACCACCATTTGCACCCCCAAATGCGCCCCAGTGCGCCCCAAACAAAATTCAGTACCCACGCTGTAACTCTGTGGGAAAAATCAATGTTTAAATAATTAGAAGCCAATTACAATGAGTTTAAAAACTAATTTTTATATAAGAACAGACAGGCCTCAGGCTGATGGTTCTGCACAAGTATATTTCGTTTTCTCAATAGATAGAAAACAAAGATTAAAATTTGCTACCGGAAAATATATTGCATTAAAGCCGCAATATATAGGTATGAAGCCAGAGGATATTTTAAAAGTTGATGCTGGTCAAAGGGATGATCTTTACTGTTGGGATATCAATAGTCAAAGAGCCACTAAAGGGAATAAGAACCTGGAGCGAGTTAATTTTTATTTGACCATTGAATTTTTAGGAAAATGATTTTTTCTGAAATTGCCAGGATTTCCTCTTCAACTATATCCCAAGATTTACTTTCGGTTGTAAGGATTTTATGCGCCTGTTTTAATAAGCTTTCAAGTCCATTTAAAAAAAAAGAAGTATAAGTTGCCTGATCTGTATAAACTTTTTCAATCTGTTTTAACCAAACTTTTTCATATAAAACTAGATTATCCCCGCGATCTTTTAATGCCGAATACATTTGTTGGACAAGACTTACCGCAACAGGATCTATGCCCTTGATAATATTTTCAGGCCTGTTTTTATTTTTTTTGCTAATATATTTCTCTACGTCACTCATCAATAACTAATTTATATAGTTGATCTCTTTTATGAAGTGTACTTATCCATATTCATTATTTGGCAATCACAAATCGTTTGCTAATAGTTCTTGAGTTGTTGTCTTTTAAATTCAAAATATATATTCCATTAGGTAAATTACCAATATTAAAAGCAGTTTGATCACCATTATAGAATAGATTGTCCTCGTACATTAATTGTCCATTACAATTTATAATTTGAATATTATATAACTTGTTTTCTAAATCATAATCACGAATTTTAAAATGCAAAATGTCTTTGCATGGGTTAGGGTATAAATTAATATCAATAGCAAATCGCCTCTCTACAATTCCAACCGATGATTGACTCAATTTATGAACGTAAACGTCTCCCTGCCCAAAAGAGTTTAGATTAATAACACTCAGCCCTGGATCAAAGTCTGTTGTTCCGTAAAAAACACCCACACTATAAATATCACCTGAAGGATCTATAGTAATTGCATTTGCAAATTCATCTGCATTTCCTCCTAATTGTTGTGCCCACAAAAAATTACCCGCATTATCTAATTTTGAAATGAATACATCGCTGTTTCCCCCAAAGCTTGTAAGATAAAAGTTATTGGCACTGGGATCAAAATCAGCCACACCTTTAAAATTTCCGGTAGTATAACTATTTCCGTTTACATCTGTTGCAATAGATGCTCCTTCAGAGTATGAGGTTCCACCCATTTGTCTAACCCAAATAAAATTACCTGAAGAATTTAATTTCAATACAAATATATCGTCTGACCCATAAGTAGTATCAATTAAGTTTGTTATTCCAATGCCAGGGTCAAAATCAACAGTATCTGAAAAATTTCCGGTGATGTAAACATTATTCATTGCATCTAACGCCAATGACTGCCCATCATCAAAGTATTTTCCTCCTATCTGTTTTGCCCAAATAAAGTTACCAGAAGAATTAATCTTTGAAATAAATATATCATTATAGTTTATAGAACATGTTAAATTAAATACGGCCGGCCCCGGATCAAAATCAGCAATTCCATAAAAGGATCCAGTAGTGTAAACGTTACCTAAAGCATCTACTGCGATAGATATTCCTGAATAATATGAATTCCCTCCTAGTTGGGCTGCCCATACAAAATTTCCGAAACTATTTAATTTTGAAATAAAAACATCATCGCTACCATCAGCAGCCAAGGTATACGTTCCAACTCCTGGATCAAAGTCTACCGTTCCCTGAAAGGTTCCTTTTGTGTAAATGTTTCCTGCCGCATCAATTGAGATAGTGGTTCCATATTCATCTAGAACTCCATCCATTTGCTTTGCCCATAAAAAATTTCCTCCTGGGTCTAATTTTAAAATAAAGATATCACTCCCTCCTAAGGATGTTAAAGTATACGTTCCGGCATTAGGGTCAAAATCAGCAGTACCGCTAAATTCGCCAGTAATATATATATTTCCTGAAACATCAACCGTGATGGAACTTCCGCCATCAGGTAAAGGTCCGCCAATTTGTTTTGCCCATAAAAAATTCCCTGCTGCATCTAATTTTGAGATAAAACAATCAGGGTAGGTTATAGTAGTTAATATAGTTGTTCCAACCCCAGGGTCAAAATCGGAAGAGCCTGTAAAATAACCAACTGTATATACATTGCCAGAAGCATCAACTGCAACCGAGCCTGGAAGGTCGTATGATGAACCGCCTAGCTGTTTTACCCACTGCAATTGTGGAGCTTGTGCATTACAAACTATTAAATTACAAATAGAAATAAAAAATAAAATTATTTTTCTCATATCTATGCCTGACAACTATTATGCCAATTACTAATGGTGAATAACGAACCGTTTACTTATACTTATCCCATTTGCGGTTTTTAAATGCAATAAATAAATACCATTAGCTAGTTCTTTTGTGTTTACACATGTGTTTCTATCTTTAAAAATAATTTCTTCTTCTCTTATTAACTGACCAAGATTATTTAAAATTTGCATTCGAGTAAATTCAGTTTCTATGTTAAAGTTGAAACTAATATTGAGCACATCGCTTGCCGGATTAGGGAAAACATTTGTATTATTTCTTAAAATTTCCTGATTATTTAAACCTGTTCCACTTGCATAAACAACGACAGTATCATATTTTATTATTCCACATATATCTTGTTTTACCATATAGGTTTCGGTAGCTATCGCCACGGTTAGCGTTAATCCAGCTGTATTAGCAACTACGCTTGTTGTATTTGGTAATTTATACCATTTACATGCTTCGTCTATTCCTACATCTTTTTGTCTTCCTAAATATAATGTTGTACCTGGTATTGCCCAAATATTCGGGCCTGGAGCTGCGTATGCAGATAAATCCAACGGAATGCAGGAAACATCGTCTATATAAACATTCGTATATGAGCAAGTCATACACGGTGTGAATTGGGACATATGTGCAGAACTATGATTAATAGCGGATGAATTTACATTAGAATCATTTTTGAAATTTCCAATAACACAATGTTTTTCGTTTCCGTTTGCGACAAACGTGCCTGTAACCTGCACCCATAAGAGTGTATCTATAATTATGTTATTTGTAGGATTCTGTATTTGGGGAACAAGGTAATTCAATGGTTTATTAATATAACTGATTGTATCTAAGGTATTGTCGCCAAAATAAATGCCTAAAGCGTCAATTCCTCTACTGGAATTTTCAGAAATATTTACGTAGAAGCTTACACAATATACTTTTCCAGCTTGTAAGGTGGTTTTAAGTCGATTTCTCAAATACCCTCTACTGTTATTTGTCGCGCATAATGTGG
The DNA here is from genome assembly GCA_013816615.1 of Bacteroidota bacterium. Classification (GTDB taxonomy): domain Bacteria; phylum Bacteroidota; class Bacteroidia; order B-17B0; family Aurantibacillaceae; genus Aurantibacillus. The sequence continues at coordinate 2,753 of JACDED010000140.1, read as the reverse complement.
GTTCACAAATGCCAGTTAAAATTGCAAATCCACCGCCGGTCCTTGGATATTGAAATCCAAAGTATGCATATGGTGTGTTTGAATAGCAAGTGTTTGCAATCCCAATATTTCCATAATTTATAGAATCAACGCTTCTCCAATGGTTTACCTTTTGAATATTATCAGGTAAATTGCAATCGATTAAATTTTCAAATGAACCATTTGATATATAATTCGCTATCTGAGAACTTGCGAAAAAATTAGTAAATAAAAACAGAAGCAATAAATATTGCTTCTGTTTTTTTAAACAAAATAAATTATTTAGAAATAATAAGCTTTTTAACTGTGTAATCGCCTTTTTCATTACTTAAATTTACGAAATATATTCCATCCATTAAGTCAAATTTAATACCACTTTTATAATTGTTCAATGTTACTTTGGTTGTGATAAGCACCTTACCACTAACATCGGAAACCGTCATGATTAAATTTTCTTTTTGATTGCTACTTGCAATATAAAACTCATTAATGGCAGGATTAGGGTACAAACGATATGTTGACCTTATTTTATCCTTATTTTTCAATTCATTAGCCTTAAGTATATGCTGCATTTCATCAATCTTGTTGGGATCACCGCAATTTGCGTTGCTCCTAGCCGTATATCCTTCCACTCCGCAGTTTCCATCGTTATAAATTACAACCGTTTTATTTATGTAATTGTAAAGAGATCTTGCATTGTATACAATGGAGCCATCAGTAAATGGACATTGATGCGCAAGGATTGTCAAACTTATACTGTCAACATCAGACAAGACATGGCTTGTTATAAATTCATTATAAAGTGAATAATAAGTTTTATAATTGGTTTGAATATTAGTATTAGGTGAAAAACTATTCAGCAACGAGGTAGCTGTTGTTAAATTACCGGAAGCAAATTGTTTTTCTATATTTATTATTGTTCCAGGTTCTTGTTGCAGGGTACTGTTATAGAAATTATCAAGCGTATCACTAATCTGTGTTAAGAAATTATTCTCATCAATAGATTTAAATAATAGCATCTTATTAATTTCCGCTGATTCGTATGGATTTATATCATAAACAATATCATCACTTGCAATTTTGTTTAATAATTCCGCATCACCGTTACCATTAGCAACAATGCCTGGAGGTGGCGTCGGATCGCCCGGCGTAGAACATAAGCTTGAAGTATTTGCGGCATTATTCGCTGCATACAACGTATTTGGCGCATTGTAGGTTTGTGGAAATGTGAATCCTGAATTGAATGGGGGATAATAACCGGCCGGAGTGTTTTTTACCCATAACGGAGAATTTACTGCCGTACTTCCTGCATCTGTCCAAGTTCCATTATTACCAGCCCAACTTCCTTGCCAAAAATTATTACTAGGGACACCATAGCTTCCTTGTGTTCCTATTATACCACCATTATTAAGATTTAAGCCCCGCTTGTTATTTTCCATCACATTATTTCTTAATGAAACAGACGGACTTGAACCATTAAAATCAAAGCCTGCATAAAGTGTATTTGTAATATTACATTGCACAGCAGAACTTCCGCTTTGAGACATATAAACACCTGCCACTAAATTATTCGTAATTCCAAAGCCGGTAATTGTATTTGTATTTACAACACTAGCCGGACAGATACCATGCCATATTCCCCACTGTTGATTATTAAAAGGATCTTGTACAAGTGTAATTTTGTTATTAGCTGTAAATCCGGTATAGAATGTCGCACTATGCCCATAATTTTGAACGCCACGCATTACCCTGTCAAAATTATTAAACTGTATACGCATTGCTGCGCCGGCCTGTGTGTATGTAATGCCTGCAACCATACCTGATGAATTAACAACGATTGCATTATCTATCCCACCTGTTCCAATAGCTGCTAACGAGCTCGTTGAAGGGGTAAATAAATTCCATTTTATGTCTACATTCCCTAAGTAACTGCTTAATGTTGGATATCCTGGTAAATACGAATTGCCCCAATAAACATTAAGTGAGAGTGCTGTACTTAGATTTTTAAATGTCCCATACTTAATACTATAATCTTTTGTGTTCGTTGCAAATAATAAAAGCCCATTTTGACCATACGAAGTTGTAGTTAAAGCTACATTAGCATTTCTTGTGCTTTGTATGTTTACATAATCCGCTTTCACATTATGAAGATAACCTGTATATACTGCAAAATGACAATCGAAAAAACTATTACAATTTGCCGATGGATTTGATGTTGCTATGAGGTTTAAAGACTGATGATAATTATTACTATAGGTTCCGTCCGCACTGCTGTAAATGCCATATCCACCACGGTAATTTGGTTTTGGAGAATAGAAGATCGTCCTCCGACTATTTTGAAACACATTATCATAGCTGGATATTCCAGAATTTAAACCTACGATACCATTCATTAAATTATCAAATAAGTTATAATTATTATGTACTTGAGGAATCGTTTCTCCGATAATAATGTTATAATACGTTGGTGTTACTGCTGCCGGACTAACGGTCATACCGCTATTCTCAACATATACGCCACTGTAGGAAGTTTGGTTACTGTACGGAGCCTTTAAGTTTGCCGGTACATAACCCAACATATTGTAAGGTGTTGCCAATGGTGTAGCAGGGTAAACATTCGGCCATCCACGTCCCCATAACCCGGGATAAAAAAATCCCCGATTTTATTCAGGGAGATTCGGTGAAAATAAAAAGGATTGATTTATTTTATGGGTAGTAGTTCCTCAACAAGTTTA
>JACDED010000016.1 GCA_013816615.1 Bacteroidota bacterium | reverse complement strand
ATTTTATTTCAGATGAAATTAAAAATATATCGAGCGAAAAGGTCATGTCTATATGCGGATTTAGGTATGTTTTTAACAATTTAATTTGGACTACTTAATAACTGAATTTGGTATAATTTATTATTCAAGCGATATTTCGCTTGAATAAATTATTTCACTAAACAAAAATAAAAAAAAAAGAAAAACTTAGTGTTATTAGTGAAATTAGTGGCTAAATATATTAAATTACTTATTAGTTGTTTAAAGATTAATCCTTCTTCTTCAAATACTCATCTGTAAAATGCGCATCGTGCTTTGGTTTTGAAAATTTATCGGCATTATATTCTTTAGATGCATTTTTTGGGATCGATAAACTTTTCCAATTATTATTCGTTAGCATTTTTCCAACAAAAACGATCTGCCCTACATGATAAGGATAGTGGGCTAACTGGCGCATAATAGCATCCATTACCGAACAACCCTGGTTACGGATATAAATTGTTTTTGTAAGATCTTCTTCTTTTAAAGCATTTAAAGTGTCAAATAAACATTGCCATCCTGCATTCCATCTCTCTAATAATTCTTTTTTTGTTTTAATATCGTTCTCAAACTCCCCGTCACGGTTGCGGGATTCTTTTTCACCATCAGTGGTTAAAAGATCCGTCCACCTGCTTAACATATTACCATGCAAATGTTTTACAATAATGCCAATACTATTGCTATCTTCATTATACGTGTAAAATAGTTGTTCTTCGTTTAGCTGATCAAATGTTTTTTCGCCTAACAATTTATAATAATCAAATTGTTTTTTTGCTGTTTCTAAAAAATCATTTTTCATGGTATGTGATTTTAAAATATTGCTACACTTTATTTATTCGTCCTTCTTTTTATTTTTGTTCTTATAATCAACATGGTTAAAAGGCTTGTAACCATTATTTTCAGAATTATTATTATCCTGGTATCCTTTATCACTATTATATCCTGCGCCTTTCTCATTTTTCCAGCGTTTATAACAATCCATTATTTTTGTATAAAGCTCCACGCCATCATGTGTGATAATATAATCGTTACTTACATTATAACAGTATTTTCTAAACGCATAATAATCTATATTATCATCACCGGTAAGGCGGCGTAATATTTCAGGACTTAATTTTTTTTGCACTTCTTCTTCAATCAAAAGCTCTTCAAATATCCTTGCCAATTTCCTGATCTGTTTTCCTTCATTACTGTATCTATCATAAAGTGCCGTAATTGGTCCCGAAGCGTAATCTAATTTCCTGATCTTACTTCTGTCAATAATTGAGTTCATGTAATCACGCTCATAAGGTTTGATCTTAAATGACGTAACTGTAATAGTACTTAAATTAATATATTGTTTTTCGAGCACAATAATAATTTCACCTTTGCTATTGGGAGTTAATTTATTTACCGGCAAATATGCTTTTGCATAGCCAACAAACGAGCAGATCAATGTATCGTTATTGTTTGAAGAGAGCAGGAAACGCCCATCGTTATCGCTCATAGTGCCATTTCCGGTACTTTTATTGATCAAAAAAACAAATGGCATTACAGTGGCGCTATCTCGTTCAACAACAAACCCTTTTAAGAGTCTTTGCGCACTCAGCCCATTAACCAAAAGAGTTAATATCAGTAACGCTATAAGTTTATTCCTCTTCACTGCTATAAATGTACCTTTTTCTCAAATATATTTATAAACACATGGTTAATAATTTAACCTTTTTTAGGCACAAAATCTTTTCACAAAAAGGCTTATTTGATGTAAATTTAAAGTCTACCAATGGAAAACTTTATAGTATCGGCCCGTAAGTACCGTCCCCAATTGTTTAACACAGTTGTTGGGCAGAGCCATATTACAAATACTTTAAAAAATGCCATTATAAACAAACAACTGGCCCAGGCTTATTTGTTCTGCGGACCTCGTGGTGTGGGTAAAACAACCTGCGCCCGTATCTTTGCAAAAACCATTAATTGCTTTAGTATTAATACTAACGGTGAGGCATGCGATACTTGCGAATCCTGCACTTCATTCAATTCAGGCGCATCATTAAATGTGTATGAATTAGATGCTGCCAGTAATAACTCGGTTGAGGATATTCGTAACCTGGTAGACCAGGTAAGGTTTGCGCCACAGCTTGGCGAATACAAAGTGTATATTATTGATGAGGTGCACATGTTGAGTACTGCAGCTTTTAACGCTTTCCTAAAAACGTTGGAAGAGCCACCTAAACATGCTAAATTTATTTTAGCAACTACAGAAAAGCATAAGATCATACCAACCATATTATCACGTTGCCAGGTTTTTAATTTTAATAGAATTAAAACCGAAGATATTAGCTCGCACCTTGCATTTATGGCAAAAGAAGAGCATGTTACTTTTGAAATGGAAGCATTGCACATTATTGCCCAAAAGGCAGATGGCGGTTTGCGCGATGCCTGTTCTATCTTTGATCAGATGGTTGCTTTTACCGGAAACCACTTAACCTACAAACAGGTTGTAGAAAATTTAAATGTTTTAGATTACGATTATTATTTTAAAATAACAGATTCTTTTTTATCTCAGCAATTACCTGAGATCATGCTCACCTTTGATGATATTCTTAAAAAAGGATTTGACGGGCATAACTTTTTAATTGGCCTTGGCGAGCACTTACGTAATTTATTGGTAAGCAAAGATCCGCAAACCATGACCTTAATTGAGGTGAGCGATGTATTAAAAAAACGCTATGTTGAACAATCGCAAAAATGTAATCTTACTTTTCTATTAAAAGCTCTCGCATTAATAAGCAAGACAGATGTAAATTACAAGAGTGCAAAAAATCAGCGCCTGCTTGTTGAGATGGCACTTATGCAACTTACATTTTTAACCGCGTCGCCTGATGCGGAAAAAAAAAATGACAGCCTAGAATCTCCTTTTGAGAAAAAAACAGGAACAGAACCTGTTATCACACCTACTGTTTCAAAAGTAACTGCATTACAGGAACCTGAAGTTAAACTAGCCACCAAACCAAGTGTGCCGTTTGATCAGTTAAAAATAAAATCGGCTTTTAGTTTAAACGAAACAAAAGCACAAAATAATAAAACGCTCGAAGCGATACTTAACAGCGCAGAAGAAGTTGCTCCAAAAGAAGCAAACAAAGAAGTTAACCTTGAAGATGTTAAAACCGTAATAAAAGAGTACGCTGCTACCAAACAAAAAAATGGTCAAAAACAAGTTGGTATTACGCTTGAAATGGCGCAAATAACTTTCGAAAATAAGATCATCACATTAAAGATCAATAACGAATCTCAAAAAGAAAAATTAACCGATATTAAACAGGAATTTCTTAATGAGATAAGAAAACTATTACAAAACAATTTAATTGGGCTTGAAATAGAGATAACCGCCGGCGAAATACAGGCCAAAGCTTACAAGCCTATAGATGTTTTTAAGAATATGGCCGAAAAGAACCCCGCCTTACTTGAGCTAAAAAAACGTTTTGATTTAGAAATAGATTATTAAATTTATATCTCCAAATAATAACGTGTCGATGATAAATAACAAATTCAGGTTTTTTCTTGCAGCTATATTAATAACTGCTTTTTCTTTTGCACAAACAAGTACAAAACCAAAAAAACCATTAGGAAAACCAAACGGATTATCCACCCCGGTTGTAGACATTAAGCAATCCGGCTCAAGCTATGAGTTTGTTTTAAATGATCCTTTAAATACACGTATCTACACTTTAAAAAATGGCATGAAGGTGTATTTATCGGTTTACAAGAACGCACCACGTATTCAAACCTATATTGCTGTGAGGGCCGGTAGTAAAAATGATCCGCCAAATGCAACCGGACTTGCTCATTATTTAGAGCACATGGTTTTTAAAGGCACAGATGTTTACGGTACAAAAGATTTTAAAAAAGAAGAAGCGGAAATTAAAAAAATAGAGAATTTATACCAAGTATACCGTCAAACAAAAGATGACACCAGGCGTAAAGCTATTTATCATCAAATTGATAGTATAAGCGGTGTAGCTGCGAAATATGCAATTGCTAACGAGTATGATAAAATGATGGCCACTATTGGTGCCGATGGAACGAATGCGTTTACTTCTTTTGATCAGACTGTATATGTAAACGATATTCCAAGCAATCAAATTGATAATTGGTTAAAGATAGAAGCTGAACGTTTTCGTAAACCTGTATTGCGTTTATTTCATACCGAGTTAGAAGCAGTATATGAAGAAAAGAACCGTGGTTTAGATAGCGATAACAATAAAGTTTATGAAGCATTAATGGAAAGTCTTTTTCAAAAACATTCTTACGGCACTCAAACAACTATTGGCACCATAGATCATTTAAAAAATCCTTCGTTGGTTGAAATAAATAAATTTTATAATAAATATTATGTGCCAAATAACATGGCCATAATTATGAGCGGCGACTTTGATCCCGATAAAGTAATTGCAGAGATAGAAAAGAATTTTGGAAGCTTTGCCTCAAAACCGGTTGATGCATATAAATTTGAACCTGAAAAACCAATTACTACAAAGATCGTAAGAACAATTATTGGCCCTGACCCTGCAAGTGTTAACATGGGCTGGCGCGTGGGTGGCGAAGGAACCAGCGATGCTGATGTTGGCGAGTTAATGGCAAATATTCTTTATAATGGAACAGCAGGTTTAATGGATATTAATTTAAACCAGGCACAAAAAGTACTGACCAGTAACAATATATTTTATGTTTTAAATGATTACACTTTATTTGGTTTTACCGGCGAGCCAAAAGAAGGGCAAACTTTAGAAGAAGTGGAAAAATTAATTTTAGATCAGATCGAATTAATTAAAAAAGGAGAATTTCCTGATTGGTTACTGGAAGCTGTGATCACCGATTTTAAATTACGCAAAACAAAAGAGCTGGAACAGAATTCATCGCGCGCAGCTGAAATGCTGGATGCATTTATTACAAACACAAAATGGCAAAACTCTGTTGAGAGGTTAGAACGCATGTCGAAGATCACTAAAAAAGAAGTGGTTGATTTTGCAAACAAAAATTTTACCAGATCAAATTATGTTGTGGTTTATAAAAGAACAGGCGTAACTCCTCCAATGGAAAAAGTTGAAAAGCCTGCTATCACACCCGTGGAGGTGGATAGAGAAAACACATCTAAATTTGTAGAAGCCGTAAATAACTTGGTTCCAGGAAAAATTGAACCTAAATTTATTAATTATGAGAAAGACATTCTTAAATCAACTATAAAATCAAACATTCCGGTATTGTACAATAAAAATACCGAGAACAAATTATTTGAACTGTATTATAAGTTTGATATGGGGAAGAACAACGACAAATCATTACCCGTTGTTGTTAAGTACATTCCTTACCTGGCAACAGAAGGAATGGATGCAGCAAAAATAAAACAGGAGTTCTATCGCCTGGGTTGTTCTTTCAATGTTTTTAGCGATAATGAAAACACGTGGATTAGTTTAGTGGGCCTTACAGATAATTTTGAAAAAGCTTTAAAATTATTTGAAAAAATGTTAGACAAACCTGTTGTTGATGAAACTGTACTTAAAAATCTTTTAGCGGATTTTATTAAATCACGCAATGATAAAAAATTATCTAAGGAGGTTATCTTAAATGCAGCTATGGTAAATTACGCCCGCTATGGCACTGTAAATCCTTATTCAAATGTTTTAAGTGATGAAGAAGTAAATAAAATAACAGTAGCAGAGATTAAAAATAAAATAAGATCCTTAAGTAGTTTTGAGCACAGTGTTCTATATTATGGCCCAAATGAAATAGATGAAGTTAAATCATTATTAAACGCTTACCATAATGTACCTGAAAAATTAACGCCCCTTCCACCCTCGTATAATTTTAATGAACGCGTTTTGGAGAAAACCGTTTACATTGCTGATTTTGATATGACACAGGTTGAGATCATGATGCTTTCTAACGGAGATAAATATGACCCGGCAAAAGTACCCTTAATTGTGTTGTACAATAATTATTTTGGCGGAGGTATGAGCAGTATTGTTTTCCAGGATCTGCGCGAATCAAAGGCTCTTGCCTATTCTACTTATTCGGGGTATAACCAGCCAAATAAAATGAATAAAAATTATTTTAACGCTTCTTACATTGGTTCACAAGCTGATAAATTAAGCGAAGCATTAAAAGGATTAAGTGATCTTTTAAATGATATGCCAAAGTCTGATGGCGGCTTTAATTCTTCAAAAGAAATGATCCTGCAGGAAATGAGAACGCAACGTGTAACTAAATCTGAGATCCTTTTCAATTATATCAATGCCGAAAAAATGGGAAGTAAAACGGATATAAGAAAAGATATTTACGATAAAATTCAAACCTATAAATTAGAAGATATTCAAAAATTTCAAAAAGAGAACATTAAAGGTAAGCCAACTACTATTTTAGTATTAGGTAAAAAAGAAAACTTAAACCTTAAAATTCTTGAAAAATATGGTACCGTTAAATTTTTAACTCTTAAAGAAATATTCGGATACTAATTAATTTAAGACCTTAGATTTAAGAAATATGATTTAAATCTAAGATCAAAATTCTAACATCTAATTTAAAATATGGTCTCGTTTGAAAATACAGAAAACGCCTTTAAAGCAAAAACAAATTCAGAATTAAACCGCTCTTATTGGTTGTTCAAATTAATTGGTAATCCTCTGCTAGTGAAGATGGGTGCCAACTTTGGACCCCTGGCTTTAAATGCAGGTTTTAAAGGCTTAATAAAAAACACCATCTTTAAGCAATTTGTAGGTGGCGAAACTATTCACGATTGTTCTGTAACTATTGCGCAACTTGGAAAATATAATATCGGTACTATTTTAGATTACAGTGTTGAAGGAAAAGAAAGTGAAGAAGATTTTGATCATTGCCTTGAAGAAACCTTAGACACCATTAAAAAAGCAAAGAGCGATAAACACATTCCTTTTTGTGTTTTTAAAGTTACCGGGCTTGCGCGTTTTGATCTTTTACAAAAAGTAAGCTCAAAAATAGCATTAACAGATACTGAAAAGCAAGAGTGGCAACGCGTAAAAGACCGTGTCACTAAGATCTGCGGTTCGGCCTATGAAAGTAACCAGGCTGTTTTTATTGATGCAGAAGAAAGCTGGATACAACCGGCAATTGATGATCTTGCAAATGAGAACATGGCACTTTACAATAAAAATTCGGTTATCATTTACAATACATATCAGTTCTACCGTCATGATCGTTTGGCTTATTTAACCGAATCTATTAAACACGGCAAAACTAACGGTTACCACGTTGGCGCAAAATTAGTACGCGGCGCTTATATGGAAAAAGAAAGAAGACGTGCTAATGAAATGAATTATCCTTCGCCTATTCAACCAAGTAAAGAAGCAAGTGATAATGATTATAACGCGGCCTTAAAACTATGTGTAGATAATATTGATGTGATTGGTGTTTGTGCAGGAACACATAATGAAAAAAGTAGTCTTTACCTTGTAGAGCTAATGCAGCAAAAAAACATTCAGCCTTCAGATAAGCGTATTTATTTTTCGCAGTTGTTTGGCATGAGCGATCACATCAGCTATAACCTTTCGTTAAATAATTACAATGTGGCCAAATATGTGCCTTACGGCCCGGTAAAAGAAGTGCTACCCTATTTAATAAGAAGAGCCCAGGAAAACACCAGTGTTAAAGGCCAAACCGGTCGCGAGCTAAACCTTATTATGAAAGAGAAGAAAAGAAGGTCTGAATTGAAAAAATAGTCAATTCTAACAGCTTTTTATCTCTCATTTTTGCCGTTAAAATCGTACTTTTACACGGCAAAATGTACCCATTTTTAACTCAGGATATTTTTAAACAAATTCAGGCGTGCGCCGACGAATTAAATGTTGATGCATATGCTATTGGTGGCTATGTGCGTGATATTTTTTTAAAACGCCCAAGTAAGGATATTGATGTTGTTACTATTGGAAAAGGAATTGACCTTGCCACATCTCTACACAAAAAATTAGGAGAAGAAGCCCATCTTTCTACTTTTAAAAATTTTGGTACAGCGCAGGTAAAATATAAAGACCTGGAAATTGAATTTGTGGGTGCCCGTAAAGAAAGTTATAATCGTGATTCGCGCAAGCCAATTGTAGAAGATGGCACCTTAGAAGATGATCAGAATAGGAGAGATTTTACGATCAATGCTTTAGCAATTGGTTTATCAAAAAATAATTTCGGAAAACTATTAGATCCTTTTGGCGGATTAAATGATCTTGAAAATAAGATCTTAAGAACACCGCTTGATCCAAATATTACTTATAGCGATGATCCTTTACGCATGATGCGTGCCATACGCTTTGCCACACAATTAAATTTTACTATTCATCCTGAATCATTAACTGCTATTACTACAAATAAAGAGCGCATTAATATTGTTTCTAAAGAACGGATTAGTGATGAGCTAAATAAAATCATCCTTGCTCCTGTTCCATCGGTTGGTTTTAAATTATTATTTGATACGGGTCTTTTGCATCTTATTTTTCCGGAGATGGTGAAATTACAAGGTGTTGAAACCATTAACGGTTTATCGCACAAAGATAATTTCTATCATACCTTAGAAGTATTGGATAACACGGCAAAGAAAAGTGATAATCTTTGGCTACGCTGGGCTGCTATTTTACATGACATTGCAAAGCCTGCTACAAAACGTTTTGAAGAAGGTCATGGTTTTACATTTCATGGCCATGAAGACAGGGGTGCGCGTATGGTACCAAAGATCTTTACTAATTTAAAATTACCATTGAACGAAAAAATGAAATACGTTCAAAAATTGGTAGAGCTGCACTTACGTCCAATTGTATTAGCAAAAACAGAAGTAAGTGATAGTGCTGTTAGAAGATTATTATTTGAAGCAGGTAATGATATTGAAGACCTAATGACACTTTGCGAAAGTGACATCACTACCAAAAACCCAAACAAGGTAAAGCGTTACATGTTTAATTTTGAAATTGTACGCAAAAAATTAATTGAGCTCGAAGAAAAAGATAAACTTCGCAACTGGCAGCCACCAATTACCGGCGAAGAGATCATGAAGCTTTATGGATTAACTCCCTGTAAAGAAATTGGTATTTTAAAGAACGCTTTAAAAGATGCTATTTTAGATGGAGACGTTGAGAATAATTATGATAGCGCGAAGGCATTTTTAGATAAAAAATTTGAAGAAGTAAAAACTAAATGAAATTCCATTTAAATTATACATCACCAAAGTTTGATTTTGAGATCGATCATAATCAAAAAATATTTTTGATAGGCTCTTGCTTTTCAGAAAATATTGGAAATTTATTAGACCAACATAAGTTTAAAGCTTATTCAAATCCAAGCGGTATTTTATTTAACCCAGCAAGTATCCATCAAAACCTGGTTGATATTTTAAATTTAAAAGATCTAAGTGATAATTATATTTTAACGCGTGATGGAATTTATTACAGTTACCTGCACCACACTTCTATAAACGCCCCAACAGCCAACAAATTAAAAGAAAAAGCAGATCTCGAAACACAAAAAGCACATACTACTTTAAAAGAAAGCGATCATTTGATCATTACATTTGGCACTGCGTTTTTCTATCACCATTTAACCAGCGGACAAGTAGTTGCTAATTGTCACAAACAACCACAGCAGATCTTTGAAAAAAATTTACTGGCTGTTAATGAACTTGTTTCTGCTTATTCAGGATTAATAAAAAAATTACAAATTTTTAATCCAAAGCTTAAGATCATTTTTACTGTTTCGCCGGTAAAATATTTAAAAGATGGTGTTATAGAAAACAGTTTAAGTAAGTCTGCTTTAATTTTATCAATTCATGAGCTCATTAAACAACATAAGAACTGTTATTATTTTCCCGCTTACGAATTAGTAAATGATGATCTCCGTGATCATCGTTTTTATAAAGAAGATCTTGCCCACCCAAACGAATTAGCTATTAACTACGTTTGGGAAAAGTTTTCTGAAACCTGTTTTAGCCCAAAAACCCTTGCATTAAATAACCAGATAAATAAACTGAACCTGGCATTAGATCATCGCGAAATAAGTGCAGGAAGCCAGGAGCAGCAGAAATTACAGGAATTTATTGCCAAACAAAAAGAAGAGATAAAAAAACTTTATCCCAAAATTGAATTTTAACCAAAAACACTTAATTTTAGACTAAATTATACACCATGTTGCGAACTCATACCTGCGGAGAACTAAGAAATACAGATATAAATAAAACCGTTACATTATGCGGTTGGGTACAAAAAACCCGTTTAATGGGTGGCCTTACTTTCATTGATCTTAGAGACAGATATGGTATTACGCAATTAAAACTTTCTGCAACTATTGGAAATACCGAAGGATATGGCAGAGAATGTGTATTAAAAGCAACCGGAAAAGTAATTGAGCGCGAAAGCAAAAATAAAAACATCGCTACAGGTGATATTGAAATAGAAATTGAAAGTATAGAGGTTTTAAATAGTTCTATTACCCCTCCATTTACAATTGAAGATGAAACAGATGGCGGCGATGAATTACGTATGAAATACCGTTATTTAGATCTTCGCAGAAATAGTGTCAGAAAAAATTTGGAATTACGCCACCGTATTGCCATTGAAACACGGAATTATTTAGATAAACTTCAGTTCTTAGAAGTTGAAACGCCTGTTTTAATTAAATCAACACCCGAAGGTGCGCGTGATTTTGTGGTGCCAAGCCGTATGAACCCTAATCAGTTTTATGCGTTGCCACAAAGCCCGCAAACATTTAAACAACTACTAATGGTAAGTGGTTTTGACCGTTATTATCAAATTGTAAAATGTTTTAGAGATGAAGATCTTCGTGCAGATAGACAGCCGGAGTTTACACAGATAGATTGCGAAATGAGTTTTATTGAGCAGGAAGATATTTTACAAACCTTTGAAGGCCTTGTAAAATATTTATTCAAAACAGTAAAAGGTATTGACATTCCAACATTAGCAAGAATGACCTATGCGGATGCCATGAAAAATTATGGTAACGATAAACCTGATATACGTTTTGAAATGAAGCTTATTGATTTTAAAACTGTAACAGGCGGTGCTAATTTTAAAGTATTTGATGATGCAGAAGCCGTAATTGCAATTTGCGCAAAAGGCGCTGCAGAATATACACGCAAGCAATTAGATGAATTAACAGAATGGGTAAAGCGTCCGCAAATTGGTGCTACAGGGTTAGTTTATGCGCGTGTGAATGCAGAGGGAACTATTAAATCGAGCGTAGATAAATTTTATAATGAAGATGCGCTTAAAAAATGGGCAGAGACTTGTGGTGCCGAAAAAGGGGATCTTATTTTAGTGTTGGCAGGTGCAGAAGAAAGAACAAGAAAAGCAGCCAGCGAATTACGTTTGGAAATGGGTAATAAACTTGGCTTACGTGATAAAAATAAATTCTCATGTTTATGGGTAATTGATTTTCCATTATTAGAATGGAATGAAGGTGATCCCAATCTATTGGCATCACTGGCCGGCAGGTGGCATGCAAAACACCATCCATTTACTTCTCCAAAACCTGAAGATATTGAATTATTGAACAGCAATCCCGGAGCCGTTAGAGCTAACGCATATGATGTTGTAATTAATGGTGTTGAAATTGGCGGTGGGAGTATCCGTATTCACAATAAAAATCTTCAGGCAAAAATGTTTGACATTTTAGGCTTTACAAAAGAAGAGGCGCAAAAACAATTTGGTTTTTTAATGAACGCCTTTGAATTTGGCGCACCGCCACACGGTGGTATTGCTCTTGGGTTTGACAGACTTTGTTCTATGTTTGGAGGAGCTGATAGCATTCGTGACTTTATTGCTTTCCCGAAAAATAATTCAGGCAGAGACTTAATGATCGATGCGCCGAGTGAAATTAGCGATGAGCAATTAAAAGAATTGAATATCGAAAACATAATAAAGAAAAATTGATCATTGCCGGCTTCATAGCTTTTTTAATTATTGGATTGATCCTGGGATTAATTGGCGGCGGCGGCTCTATACTTGGCGTACCTGTTTTAGTTTATATTATGTGTTACGGCGCAGGTATAGCTACTTCTTACTCTTTATTTATTGTAGGCTTAACTTCCTTAATAGGCGCCATCTCTTATTTACGTAAAGGCGAGTTAAGTGCCGAAGCCATCTTACAATTTGCAGTCGCTTCCATGATCACTGTTTTTTGTGTGCGAAAATTTGTTATGCCTGCCATTCCGGAAGTACTTCATCCCTTTGGAATGGAATTAACAAAGCACACATTGATCATGATCACATTTTCTATTCTTATTTTATGCTCATCAATTAGCATGATCAAAAAAAGAAAGCCAAATACAATTAATGATGTTAAATGGGATGAATTTGCCAAAAGCCCAATGGGAGTTCCTTTTGTTGTACTGTTAGGGATTTGTGTGGGCTTTATTACAGGCTTTGTTGGTGCCGGTGGCGGTTTTATAATTGTACCGGTTTTAATTTTCTTTTTAAGATTAAAATTTAAAAAAGCGATTGGCACTTCACTGTGTATTGTTGCAATTAATTCGCTAGTTGGTTTTACAGGCAATATAGGCAATCAGCAATTAGACTGGATGTTTTTACTAAGCATTTCTGCAACCTGCGCCGTTGGAATATTATTAGGAAGTTTATTGTCAAATAAAATTTCGGCTCAAAAATTAAAACCTGCTTTTGGTTGGTTTACCTTAATTGTTGGTGTTTTTGTTTTATTAAAAGAAACAGTAATTAATTAATTACAATACCTTTCCGGATCTTATAATAATTTCAGAACCTTCAGCTAACATTACAGATACTGGTTTTTCTTTCTCTAAAAAAGCAAAGTCATCTCCGTAAACATCTTTAAAATTTACATCAATTTTATAACTGCTTACCGGGTACATTTCCCAACGTGGATGTTCTACAGCGTACTCAATAGTTTTTGACTCATTAATTTTTGTGTAACCCCAGTAATGCTCAGTTATAAATTCTTCTTCACTTCCGAATAAAATAGGCTGTTTTTCTTTACCAGCAACTACACTCATCGTATGCCACTTATCCTTTTTAAATTCGTACATAATTTCCTGGTCAGCTTCAACAACCTTCCATTTGTGCCCTGTACGAAACGTTTGATACTTTTCTTTATAAAAGGTATTTGCAACCAGGGTTATTGCATATTTAGGAACTATTTCTTTTATGAATATAACTCCTCTTTTGTATACACCGTTCTCTTTATGTTTTACGTAAAATCTAAGATTTATCTCTTCAAAATTAACATGCAAGGGGATTTTTAAACCTTTGATACTTGTATTTAAAAACATAAAACCAACAAGACTGATATAACAGGTATCATTCCACTCGTCCATTTCAACATGGCTTGGCATGTATCTTTTTAAAACCGCTTTGTCAATTTTATAATTGACTAAAATTAGTTTACGCCATTCGGCTTTTAAAAAAACGGAAGCCATAGTTTGTTGATTCACATTTACCTTCCAATATATTTTCTATAGTAACCACACTCTTTAATAATTTCCTGGTAATATTTTGTGTCGTTAAATTCTTTTTTCAGTTGAGCAAAATAAATTCCTGCTTTAAAATCACCTTTATAACTTTTAGGTTTATTCATAAAGAATGCATTTTGTTCACATTTGGCTGCCATAAACGTACATTTTGCCTGTAGTTCTTTATCAGTTGTTTTTTCTTTAGCCAATAAATAATATTTTAAAGCAAGATCGCAATTCATTTCGCCGGAATGCGCTTCCTCATCAAAATAATAACCACTATTATTTACCTTGTTATTATAAAAATAACGGGCATTACCAAAATAGGTCATGTTATAAAAACCATTTGCCATTAAAAAATAATTCTGTCCTGCTTCGGCAGGTTTAGTCGTTGCCATACCTTTCATCTCAATTAATTTTTCCACAAAAGAAATACTATTATACTTTTTATTTTGTTTGGCTTCATGATCACAATCGTGACAATCTTTAATATGAATGGTGAAAGGATTACCTAAAAGCTCGTTATTGTATTTTGGAATAGTTTTAAATGTACGTAAAGCATCTTCCAGCTGATCGTTCTGTGTATAGCGGATCCCTAATAATTCCTGGTAATTAAATTTAGTAAGCGAGGAGACTTCTGAAAACAATTTTTCAAATTCACTTTTATTTTCTTTGTCCCAATAAGCGATCATACTTTTTAAGTTCTCTATTTTTTCAAAACGTTTACCTTCTACTCCATTAAATATCATCTCTGCTTTATCATGTTCGTTCTTTTGAATGGCTAATTTTGCCAGGGTACTTCTTATCCATAAACGCGCAGCATCAGGCCTGAAAGCCTCTTCCATTTTATCTTTAAATAATACTTTAAGGTCGGTTAATAATTCAGCTTCAGCTTTTGGGTTTAGCTCTGTTATCCTTGACACCTTGCCAACAATGCTGATCAAATGGTACTGTGCCTTTATGATGTTAGTAGTTTTAGAATATTTTTCTGCCAGTTTTATTTGTTTATCGCCTGTTGAAAAATCTTTTTTAATATAGTTTAGATAAGCAGCAGACAGATGCCAGATGACAGGATTATTAGTGGTATTGTTTGCCGACATCTCATTTAAAAATGTTACCAGGCTCTTATCAATTTTATCAGAAAGATCTTTTTGTTTAGACAAATCATTCCCTTCAATACCAGTAAATTTCTCTTCCTCAATATTAACTGCCCGCACTAACAAAACATCAGCCATTTCAGATTTGGGGTTCAGCTTTAAAATTTCTTTTATTGCTGTTACATAATCATTATAAAGGCCAAACATTTGCCATAGCACTTCCTTTTCCCGTGTACTTTTTGCAAGTCCTAAACATTCATTCCAATCCGCCTGTTGCAATGGATGAAAAGATAAATACGCAGATTTTTGAAGCGGGGCGAAATTATCGTAGATCTTAGAAAAAATATAGTTGGCCTGGGCGTATTGTTTTTGTTTATAGTAAGCGCCAGCACAATAACTTAATGAACGCCATTTCAAATTATCCTCTGTTTTAAAAATGGCTTCGTTATCTTTATATACTTTAATAGTATTAGTATAATCCTTATTAAAGAAATACAAACGCTCTAACTGGAAAGCATAACGCTCTTTCATAAAAGGATCTGTTGCCTTTGCTAAAAAATTTACCCCGCCTGCAATTTGTTTTACTATTGAAACAGTTTCTTTCTTTTTTGGTTCATCTCCCCAATAATTTATCTCTTTAGCCACAAAATTTTCGTTACGTTTTGCAAAACCAACAAAATATAAAAATCCGGTTGCTTTGTTTTCAGGTTGTATAGTTTTTAAACTATAGCTCTGCGATTTGGAAGTAAGTGTGGCAGGCTTCTTTTTAATATCAAAGATCATTGAATCTATTTGATTAAGTGATGCTTCGTACAACCAATAATTTACAGCTTCTTTAGAAAGATTATTTCCTAAATAGGTCATCCAGTCTTTTATGTTTTGCTCTTTAAAAATTCCGGCACTGGCATCATCATAACCATCATAAAAAGGCGTTGCCTGCGTTCTAAAAAAAGGTTTATACTTTGGCTGGTTAATTATTTCGGGTGTGAACATAGAACCTTCGGTTCCATCCCAATCGCCACCACCGCAAGCTAAAACTGTTATTGTTGTAATAGCAAGACCGCTAATTAAAAACAGCCATAATTTTTGTAAATGTTTTTTTGTCATAATACTTTATATTGTCTTCATCAAGATCATAAAAAATAATTTTCCGATCTTCTTTTTTCAAATTTGCGTTTACTAATTTTGCCGCTTCAATTAATTGCGCATCATTAAGCGTTTCTAATTTCAAAACATCATTTGTTCTGTAAAAGACACCATTCTCTAAATGCTCCGTTTTTACTTTAAATTTAGTATTATTTTCGGAATCAATCCCTCTTCCCCCCTTATCCAAGGGGGAATTTTTAACTGCTAAAAAAATTGTTGTATCATTTGTTTTGGGCATATTATTCTTGGTTATTAAACCAACAACGCTATTATTTCTGTAATGCACATACCATCTAAAAGCAGGAAGCGCAACATCTAATGGCAATTTATAATCCTTTATAAATGATGTATATTTTTGGGCCTTCTCAGGATTATAAATAGAATTCGTTTCGTTTTGATCATAAAGATCTCCCATATTATAAAACATTAAAGTACCTCGATCAACCGGCGGAATACCTGACCTTAAAACATATTTTACCTGGTGCAAACGAATGGTGCAAGTAAGTGTAACATCTTTGCTGAGTAGTTTTCTAACTTCTTCAAGAAATAAAAAATAATTATTCTTTGTTTTGGCAGACCAATCACAATCAAACTGGATCTCATTATGATCTTTTTTAATCGAATTTATTTTAGAGATCACATTCTTGGCGAGAAGTATTACATCTTCTTTACTTAAATTTAGAAATGTACGGTTGGTAATAAAAACCACGGGAATCACTTTTGTGTTTGCAGGAAGAGAATCCAAACCTTCTATAACACCCACAGGTATTGGTTTACCAGACTCTTTATCAAGGTCCACATCAAAGAAGCGAACATATAAAGAATTTACATGGAGGTTCTCCAACGTACTTTTTTCTGTTTGAGAAACTTTGAATTTTGTTTTCCAATAATAAAAAGAAGCTTCGGAAACATTTTTTTTGCATGAAAAAAAAGAAAAGCAAAGTAACAAAGTCGCAAATTTTAATACGCTATGTTTCATACTTTATTTTTTCTTCTTTTTAATAAGATCTATTATCAATTTTGGTGGGCGACCGATAACAGCCTTTTCACCATCAATCACAATTGGTCGTTCAATAAGAATTGGATTTTTATTCAGGATCTCGAGCCATTTGGCATCGGTTATTTTTTTGTCTTTATATTTTTCAATGAACAAAGGCTCATTTTTTCTTACAATATCAATTGGTTTGCATTTAAGCATTGTAAGAATATCTTTTAATTCTTTTTTGCTTGGAGGAAGATTTAAATAATCGCGGATCTCTATTTCACAATTGCCTTTTTCTAAAAGATCAAGAGCCTCTCTGCTCTTTGAGCAACGTGTGTTGTGGAAGATGATCATAGAGGCAGGTCTTTCATTTGCATGAACATATCATTAAAACGCAGACGCGTTTTCTCAATAAAATCTTCATTAATTAATTTTTTTAAATTATCAACGCCTTTAACTTCGGTAACTGAAAATTTAAAAAGCTGTTCCATTGGTCCGGCTTCAAAACGCACCTGGTATTTATCATTCATTTGAAAAATACTGATGGTCATGCTGTGATGTGGAATACTATCTATAATTCTCACTCTACGTCTTTTTTAAAGTTGAGTAAATTTTTCATTACACCCCATGGGCTCGTATTTTTATCACCATCTTCGTGTATACGCATTTGAATAGCGTGTGCTAAAAGTACATAATGCTCATTACCGGAAGTTTTTAAGAACTCTTCGGCTTTATCATCACCATTAATAATGTTTGCCGTGGCAGCCCACTCGTAAGCTTTTGCATCCATTAAAAATTTAAATGCTTTTTCATCATCCCAAATTGCGTTTACAAAAGCGGCCAACACAAAAAATTTATTATTCCATAAGAACTGAAATGCTTTTTTATCATCACGAATTGCATCCAATACTGCCAGCAATTCTTTATAACCATTATTCATAAGGTAATTAAACCCTGAGGTATCCTTCATCACGTGCCGCGTAAACTGATCTATGGTATGTGTTGAGTAATGTTTCATAACTATAAAGTTAAATAAAAAAACCGCTTTTTAGAAGCGGTTTTTTAAGTTTTAAACTATTTTAGTATTTCGCGCGCTATTACCAGTTTTTGTATTTCGCTGGTACCTTCGCCTATTGTGCAAAGCTTACTATCACGGTAAAATTTCTCAACCGGAAAATCTTTTGTATAACCATAACCACCAAAGATCTGAACAGCTTCTGTACTGCATCTTACAGCAACTTCACTTGCATAATATTTTGCAATGGCGCTTTCTTTTGTCATTTTTAAATGTTTGTTCTTCATATCTGCAGCCTGGAAGGTTAATAATTCCGCAGCTTCAAATTCAGTTGCCATATCAGCAATTTTAAATGAGATACCTTGGAATTGTGCAATAGGCTTACCAAATTGCTGACGTTCTTTTGCATATTTAATACTTGCATTTAAAGCGCCTTTTGCAATACCTAAACTTAAAGCGGCAATTGAAATACGGCCACCATCCAATACTTTCATAGCTTGTACGAAACCATCACCAACATTACCTAATATTTGTGATTTGTGTATTCGGCAATTTTCAAAAATTAATTCAGCAGTTTCGCTGGCGCGCATACCTAATTTATTTTCTTTTTTACCACCGCGAAAACCGGGAGTAGTACGCTCTACGATAAAAGCAGTAATACCGTGACTATCTAATAACTCACCCGTACGTGCTAAAACAACAGCAACGTTACCAGAGATACCATGCGTGATCCAATTTTTAGTTCCATTCAATACCCAATAATCGCCATCCTGTTTCGCAACACATTGCATACGCATCGCATCGCTACCGGTGTTGGCTTCTGTTAAGCCCCAGGCGCCGATCCATTCAGCTGTAGCTAATTTTGGTAAATATTTTTTCTTTTGTTCTTCGTTACCGAATTGTAAAATGTGGCCGGTACACAAACTGTTGTGAGCCGCCATTGATAATGCTATAGAACCACAAATACTTCCTAATTCAGTAATTGCAGTTACATATTCTGTATAACCAAATCCAGATCCACCATATTCTGTTGGCACTAAAACGCCCATCAAACCAAGCTCTCCTAGCTTTTTAAAAACTTCAACAGGAAATTCCTGCGACTCATCCCACTCCATCATTTTAGGATAGATATGTTCTTTACCAAATTTGCGGATCATATCCGCGATCATTGTTTGATTCTCGTTCAACTGAAAATTCATACCAACTCCGTGTTCTAAAAGTGTACCAGACATGTTATATTATTTGAATGATTAATTAATTTTTTTTCTCCGTAAAGGAAATCCAAACCTATTACAAAGTTAAAACCTAAAACGTTTGCTCCTAATTTTTTAACAAGATTCCCTGCTGCTTCTGCTGTGCCACCTGTGGCCAAAAGATCATCGTGTATTATCACGTTCCAGCCTTTTTGCAAAGCATCTTCATGCATTTCTATTTTAGCAGAACCATATTCAAGATCATATTCGTGACTGATGGTCTTATAAGGTAATTTACCGGCTTTACGTACCAATACAAATGGAATATCTAATTTATTAGCTAATAAAAAACCAAATAATAATCCACGGCTTTCAATACCAACAATAGCATCAGGCTTTTTATCAAGGCGCGCTATAAACTCATCTACAATACGCGTGCATAATTTTTGATCATAAAACAAAGGTGTAATATCTTTAAAGATAATACCCGGTTTAGGAAAATCAGGAATATCCCTGATGGCTTGTTTTATGGCGTCCTGAAGGTTCATTTAAGAATTACAAACATAGCATAAAAAGCGAATATCCCGCAAAAAATTTAAACACAAAAGGCACAAATTACAACGGTATAAAAATTTAACCACATAGACACATAGATTTTATAGACCAAACTAAATTTATAAGAATAAAACATAGTTATTTTCTTTGCCTAGGCAAAGAAATCTCTGTGAATCTTATCTGCGGTTAGCTATATCTTTTTCTATGTTTCTATGTGGTTAAAATTCTAGCGTCAATCTCCCTAACCCTCTTCTCCAAGAGGGAATTATCAATGTAAAAAAAGCCCCGCAAAACGGAGCTTTCTAATAACTTATAACTATTCCCTATTTACTAAAGAACTATTCAACCACTAAAATTCCATTTGCTAATAAACGGATCTCTTGTTTTGGAGCTATAATAGCGTCAATTTCTTTTTGAGATTTTTTTCCATCTTCTGCGTAATGTTTTAACTCCGCTACCGAAGTTGTTTTTGTAAAAGCAATTCCATCCAAAACAATAGTTTTGCCAGAAAGCGCCGATGGCACGAAGAAAGCATAACCTTTCATTTTTACAAATGCTTTAGTAGAATCGTTTACCTGCATGGTTAACCAGCAACCTTTACTCGAACAAACATCTAATACTTTACCCATAATTTTTGCGGGAATGGTATCTTTTCCTTTAAACATAGAAGGCAATTCTTTTACTGCAACTGCATTCATGCGATCGATCTTAGCTCCGTAAGTATCACCAACTTTTGCTTTACCGGCAGGCGGTTGGGCAATTGCTAAATTTGTAATGAATGCCATTACAAAAATTAAAATAATTTTTTTCATGTTATTTATTTTTAAATGATTAATAATAAACCGGTCTGCGTACTTCGCTAATATGTTTGCTGAAACGAATTACCTGGCGGGTGTAACCATACTCGTTATCGTACCAAACATAAAGCACAATACTTCTTTTATCAGGTGATACAATTGTTGCCTGGCTGTCGAACACGCTTGGGCAAGAGCTTCCGATAATATCGGTACTTACTAATTCGTTACTGAATGCATATTGAATTTGTTCAACCAAAGCGCCTTCTAATGCATAACGTTTAATAATTTCGTTTACATCATCACGTGTAACTTCTTTATTGATATTTAAATTTAAAATAGCAAGAGAAACATTTGGGGTTGGTACACGTACTGAGTTAGCCGTGAACTTTCCACTTAATTGAGGTAATACTTTTTTCAAAGCGCTTTCCGCACCTGTTTCTGTAATAACCATGTTTAAAGCAGCAGAGCGGCCACGGCGGTATTTTGGATGATAATTATCCAATAAATTCTGATCATTCGTATACGAGTGAACAGTTTCGATATGTCCTTTTTGAATTCCTAATTCTTTATCAATTACTTGTAAAATTGGCATGATAGCATTTGTTGTACAACTTGCTGCCGAAAAAATATTTTCTTTTTTTATATCCACAGTTTCGTGATTTACACCGTGTACAACATTAGGAATATCTTTTGCAGGAGCAGTTAATAAAACTTTTGAAACGCCTTTTGCTTTCAGGTGACGGCTTAACGCCTCTCTATCTCTAAATACACCGGTGTTATCAATTACCAACGCATCATTAATACCATATTTTGTATAATCAACATCTTCTGGATTTTTTGCATCGATCATGTAAACAGTGTGTCCGTTAATGATCAACGCTTTATTTTCAAGATCTTCAATAACAGTTCCCGGAAAAGGACCGTGAACAGAATCAGTGCGCAATAGATCGGCACGTTTTACAATTTCTTCATTACTGCTACCGCGCGTAACAATTGCTTTTAAACGTAACTGTTCGCCTTTACCTGCCTGTGCAATTAATTCACGTGCAGCTAAACGACCGATCCGGCCAAAGCCATACAGCACCACATCCTTTGGCATTACCGGATTTGGCACGCCTAACATATCTTTTAATTTATCATTAATAAAATCGGTTTGCGATTTATATTTTGTTTTTTCCTGATCCCATTCAAAAGCTAATTTTCCAATATCAATTCTTCCGGCACCAACTTTTGATTCAAAAATTTCGTTAGCAATGGCAAGTGTTTCGTAAACCGAAATAGGTTTTTTTACAATGTTCTTTGCGTATAAATGCAGGTTCATAATTTCACTTGCACTTCTATCTACCAATTGGTTACGAAATAAAATAAGCTCGATTGATTTTTCGAACCATAGTTTACCTACAACATTTATAAGATCTAAAGCAGCTTTTTCCTGTTTGATCCAATCGTTAAGTTGAGTCTTGTAATCTGTGTTTGTTTTTTCTAAAGATTCCATTGGCTTAAATTAATTTTGTGCAAAAGTATTAAATCCTTGCTCAAGAGCCAATTTTGTTGATAAAGAACGGTGTTAATGTTTATAAAAACTGTTTATGTTTAAAGCCACAGATTACGCTGATTTTCACAGATTAAGCCCATTTTTTTACCTAGAAAAAATAAAAATCCGAGCTATTTGTGTAATCTGTGGCTCAAAAGCCGGGCTTGATATTAACAAACTATAACCCTGCAATTAAAAGCAAATAATTATCTTTGATGTATTATGTTAAGAGACGTCATTTGGACATTAATCATTATTTGGTTAATTTATAAATTGGTAAATATTTTTAAAGGAAGTTCTAAAAAATCTTTTGCGGAAAATTCTAATCCTCAACAAGGCCAAAACCAACAAGATCATTCTAACCATAGCTATTCAGCTAAAAAAGACACGAAAGAGGCTATTCAAAAAAGCGCCGATAAAGAAGGCGATTACGTGGATTTTGAAGAGATCAAATAGTTTGATTCAATATAATGGCCTATTTATTGCTAAATTTTGATATAAATCCTATTAATTCTTCAGAAAGAATCGTAATTTATAAAGCTAAAACGATTGGTATTTATAGAGTAGGTGACTTTTATAGAACAAGGGAAAATATTTATTCGTTTAGCAAAGAAGTTAGTGGAATGTTTGGGTTAAGGTCTGAATTCTCAATCTTTAAAAATAAAAGATTTCTTTTTAAATTGAATTTAGACGAAACTGGCTTAACAAATTATTTTGAATTTAGCTATTTAGATCAAAGCTATAAGATCGAACGGTATTCTGAAAGTTTCTTTATTAACGGTAATGGCTCCATACGAATATCAAAGGATTCAAACGATGTTCTGTTTGAATTGACCGAAATCAAAAATAATTTAATTTTTGATGAAGGTACTATAAAAACTTCTTTGAACATTGAAGCCGATCAGTTTAATATTTTCACTATGATCGCTTTTATTTGCAGAGCTATTTTAACACCAAAAAATATCTGACTATTTAATCATTTCTTTTTTTCCGATTTTCGCTTTCTCGATATTAGCCACAAATTCATCAAACAGGTAACGGGCGTCAAGCGGGCCTGGGCAAGCTTCGGGATGATATTGAACCGAGAATACACTTTTATCTTTTAAACGAATACCTTCTATAGTACCATCATTTAGATTAATATGCGTGATCTCAATATTTGGATTCTTTTTAATGTCTTCAGGATTTAATCCAAAACCGTGATTTTGAGAAGTGATCTCGCTTTTACCACTTATTTTATTTTGCACAGGCGCGTTAATTCCGCGGTGACCTGCGTGCATTTTAAATGTAGAGATACCTTGTGATTCGCCTAACAATTGATGCCCTAAACAAATACCAAATAAAGGAATATCCGTGTTGACCAATTCTTTTACAAAGGCCGAATCATCAGGCATAGCGCCGGGATCGCCGGGGCCGTTGGATAACATAATACCTTCGGGTTTAAAAGCAAGCACTTCTGCCAATGTAGTTTTCATTGGGAAAACTTTTAAATAACAATCACGTGAGGCTAATGATCTTAAAATATTAGTTTTAACGCCATAATCAATTACAGCTACTTTATGTTTGGCTTTTTCTTCACCAAAAAAATAACTTTTTTGTGTAGAAACTTTTGAAGACAATTCTAGACCTTCCATTTTTGGAACTTTAGCTAATTGTTTTTTTAGCGCTTCCACATCTAAATTATCGGAAGAGATGATACAGTTCATGGAGCCTCTATCTCTTATATAACGTACAATAGCACGTGTATCCACATCGCTTATAGAAACGATATTGGATTCTTCAAAATACTGTTGTAAACTTTTTTGCGCGCGTGGACGCGAAAAACCGGTATTGAATTTTTTACAAACCATGCCGGCAATCTTAATGCCGTTGCTTTCAACTTCATTTTCCTCAACACCGTAATTACCAATGTGTGAGCTTGCCATTACAACAATTTGCCCGAAGTAAGAAGGATCAGTAAAAATTTCCTGGTAACCTGTCATCCCTGTGTTAAAGCAGATCTCGCCGGTTGTAGTTCCAATTTTGCCGGCAGCTTTTCCCTCAAATACTTTTCCGTCTTCTAATACTAATAAAGCTTTGGGTTGTGAAGAATATTTCAAATGCATGTTTTTTTTAGACTATAATTCTAAAATGTAAAGTTGCAATTTTTTTAAACTATATTTTTTAAATGTTAATTTGTTTTTAAAACTTAGAGCTTAATTTATTTGCTGAAAGCTTTACTCAGCCAATAAACGCATTCAAACAAAAATTTGGGGTTTTTTGCTAAAAACATGATAAAAACAAAATTACACCCAACCTTTATTCAAAACAGAACGTGTTTATTAACGATCAGGATAAGGAGGAAATAATTAACTTTGCGCCCTTTGTAAAAAGTGTTGATTGTTGCCGAAATTATTTAGATTATTTAAAACTAAAGTCCTATATTAGCTAATTAAAATTCACCCTCATTATGAAAAGAATTCTATATTCTTGTTTTTTATTTGTCGCCCTTTTTTTATCCGGAACTATTAACGCCCAGGTCTTTTGGACCGAGAGTTTTGGTGTAGGTTGTACAGCGGGAAACGTTGCTACTACCGGCGTGCCTACTGCATCTAATGGCGCATGGGCTATTACATCTCTTATTACCGGACCCGGTAATGGTGCTCAGGCAAACGAATGGTATATAAGCGCTACTGAAAATGGCAATCCTGTGGGAACTTGTGGTACACCTTGTGGAAATGACAGAACATTACACATGGGCTCAAGTTTTTTTGCTGTAGATCCAGGTGCTGCTTATCTAGCCGGCGCTGCAAATTTTAATACAAATAAAAGAGTTGAATCCCCAATTATTAACTGTACTGGTAAAACCAATATTACATGTGCATTTAAATATTTGGCAGGGGGTATAGCAGGTATAGATTTTACTGAAGCTATGTATTTTGACGGCGTGACATGGAATATTCTCAGCCCTATGGCTATTACCGCTAATGCTCCTTGTGCTGGCCAAGGGTTATGGACAGCCTTTAGCATCGCTCTTCCTGCATCTGCAAACAACAATGCAAATGTGAGAGTTGGTTTCAGATGGCAAAGTTCAGATCCAACGGGCAGTGATCCCTCTTTTGCTGTTGATGATATTACACTATCAACTTTAGCAGCTTTAACAATTACTACTGCTCCTACAGCCTGTACAAATCAAACAGTTACAGGTTCTATCACTTCTACTGTTGCAGGTGCTACCAGTTATTCTTGGGCTGTTATAGGTTCAACGCCACCGGGTTTAAATGCGAGTTTTAGCCCGAACAATACTACAGCTACCAACGTAGCAATTACATATACTGCCCCGGGAACTTATTCAATAGTTGTAGGCTCATTTACATCTCCTAGTCCTATTCCAACTGCAATTTCAAATACAGTTGTTGTAACAGTTTCAACTGGTCCAACGGTTGCTATCGCTCCAGCTAGTCAAACAATTTGTACCGGTTCATCAGCTACCTTAACCGCTAATGCTACCGCAGGTGCTACTTTTCAATGGTTTCAAGGAGCCACAGCTTTAGGCACTGGTTCTACACAGGTTGTTTCTCCGGGAGCAACAACTTCTTATTCTGTTATTGCAACTATAGGTTCATGTACTGCTGCAGCAAATACTACAGTTACCGTTGGTAACTTCCTGGTTATTTCAGCAGGCGC
The DNA here is from genome assembly GCA_013816615.1 of Bacteroidota bacterium. Lineage (GTDB taxonomy): Bacteria > Bacteroidota > Bacteroidia > B-17B0 > Aurantibacillaceae > Aurantibacillus. Next base: position 23,829 of record JACDED010000016.1, on the reverse strand, counting down.
ATCAAGTCCATCTGTTTGTCCGGGAAGCGCTGTTACATTAACAGCAAGCGGCGGAGCAACATATACATGGGTTGCACCTCCTTCAACAACACTTTCAACAACGTCAACAGCGGTAGATAATCCAACAGCTGCAACAGTATATACTGTTTATGTTACTTCAGGTACTTGTAACGGTAACTTAACAGTTCCGGTAGGCATGTCAACAGGATTATCATTAACTGTAGCGGCAAGTTCTTCAACTGTATGCCCGGGTCAAACAACCACATTAACAGCAAGCGGTGCATTAAACTATACATGGTCACCGGGTAGCTCTTTAAGTACCACCAGTGGTTCGGTAACAAACGCCTCTCCTCTTTCGCAAACAACCTATACTGTAGTTGGTGATAATGGCGCGGGTTGTACCGGCACTGCTCAAATTACAATTAGCATGGGTGCCGGCGCTTCAATTGGCGTTTCATCAACAGCATCTGCGGTTTGTACAGGCTTTAACTCAACATTAACTGCAACGGGTGCAACTTCATATACATGGACCGGTTCAACATTTACCACTTCTATCAATCAGCCATCAATTTCTGTTGGCCCGGGTACTTATACCGTTATGGGAAGTACAGGTGCTGGGTGCAATAGTTTTTCAGTTGTTACAATTAATTTAGCGCCACCATTAAATGTTCAGGTAACACAATCCAGCTTTACAACGTGTATAGCGAACAATTTTCCACTGGCGTTTTCAAAACCTGTAACTTTAAATGCAACTGGAGCTTCGATCTATAGCTGGTCGCAATGTAACCCATTATACATGACCATTTGTATAGGGCCAACAATTACCGTGAGACCACCAACATCCACTTGTTATACTGTTACAGGATCTACATCTGTGTGTTCGGGCTCTGCGCAGATTTGTGTAACTGTGATTCCTCAATTTACAATGCAGGTTACACCTGCTCAACCAATTATTTGTATAGGCGATTCTATTCTTCTTAAAACAACAGCTATAGGAACACTTGCCGCATTACCAATTCCGGCTTCTACACCTACAACAAATGGTTATGTTTGGACGGAGCCTCAAAATGCGCCACCACCAAGTTTAAGTAATCCGCTAGCAGGAACAGTAACAGCTTACCCATCAAACAGCTGTACTTATACATTTGAGATTTATGATGCAAGACAGTGTGTATCGTTACCAAGATTAATTACGGTTACAGTATTACCGCAACCATTAATATCTATTGCAATACCAACTATAAATAACGTAGCTACCAACACTGTTTGTTTTGTAGGTCTTAGTCCGGGCGCGCCCGATAATACTATTACATTAACAGGAAGTAATAATAATACCGGTTTACCATTTGGTATTGTACCAACCTATACATGGGTTTCACCTTATGTACAGCCGCCTTGTAATTCACAATCTATTTTAACACCTGCAAATAATGCTTCAGTTATTGTTAATGCTCCTTGCAGAATTCCGCCAGTAGTTACTTATACAATGTATTCGGGTTACAATGGTGTACCTGGTTGCCGAAAATTTGATACTGTTAGTATTCGAGCTATAGATTGCAGGCCTGTCCGAAATATTTTCTTTGAAACAGCCCAGCCTAACGATACGATCTGTTCGCGAACATGTGTTACTTTTGTAAACCATACTGATACTATGGCTGGCGGACCGCAAGCTTACAAATGGCAGTTTTCAGGGGGTGCACCTTCTACATCAACATTAGGTAATCCAACGGTTTGTTATAATTTACCGGGTATATTCAATGTTGTTTTAACGGTATCTAATCCTTATGCATTGGCAGATGGTGGAAGTACGTTAACAGCATACCGTTTAAATTATATTAAAGTTGTAGATGTTCCAAACACAACAATTATTACTCCTGGTCAATTACAAAGTGATACTGTAATACGATTTGGTGGATGTTTAAATTTAACTGCTTCTGGCGCTAAAAGATATGAATGGAGGCCTGATTACAAATTATCAAACTCGTTAGTTGTGCCAAGTGTTACTGTTTGTCCGCAACATACTACTCAGTATATTGTAACAGGTTATAACAGTTCGCAGTGTTGGTCTGAAGACACTATAAATGTAATCGTTGTTGATGATTGTGGCGAAATGTTTGTACCTAATGCCTTCTCTCCTAATAATGACGGGGCAAATGATGTGTTATACGTCAGGGGCCATTGCTTAGAAACCTTAACCTTTATGATATTTAACCGATGGGGGCAAAAAGTTTTTGAAACCAGCGATAAAGAAATTGGATGGGATGGAACATTTAATGGAGACATTATGAATACAGGTGTTTTTGTCTATCGACTCGAAGGCAAGGATTACCAGGGTAAGGGCTATAGTATGAAGGGTAATGTAACACTAATTAGATAATGCATATGAAAACTAAATATATCGTCAATTCTTTTTTAGCTTTTTTAATGGTAAACCAATTATCTAAAGCTCAGGATATTCATTTTTCTCAATACACCGAAACGCCAAGCAGTATCAACCCTGCATTAGCGGGTGTACACTATAACACACGTGTTATAGCAAACTTCAGAACTCAATGGGGAAGCGTAGCTACAAGCTATCAAACTATTGGATTATCTTTTGAGCAAACAATTAAAGCACAAAAATTAAAAGGCAGTTATTTTGCAATAGCTTTAAATATTTATAGAGATGCAGCGGGTGATGCAAAATTAAATACACTTAATCCAAATCTTGGTATTTCCGCCGTGCAGAAGATCAACAAACAAATTAAGATCTCAGAAGGAATTCAAGGTGGTTTGTTTTACAGAACAATTGATGTAAACGGTTTACGTTGGGATAAACAATACAATGGTTATGAATATAACTCAAGTTTATCAAACGGCGAGCCAAGTACTCCCAGAAGTGCAATTACATCTTATGATATTGGTGGCGGTGTTAATTTTAACTACGCACAAAGCGAAAAATTCTTTAGCTCAAAAGATGGAAATAAATTTGATCTCGGAGCTTCTATTTACCACTTTGCCGTTCCTGCAAAAAATTCATTTATTATTACTGACGAAAAATTATATGCGCGTATATGTTTGTATACCAATGGTGATTTTAATATTCCTAATTCAAAAAACGCTATTATGCCAAGCCTTTTATACATGCGCCAGGGGCCAAGTAGCCAGTTCATATTAGGAGCTTTGTTTAAATTTATTTTGGTAGATCAATCAGTTTATACCGCAAACAGAAAACCGTGCGCTATTTCAATCGGTTCACAATACCGTTACAGAGATGCGATAATACCACAAGTATTAGTACAATACGATAAATATGCTTTTGGTGCTTCTTATGATATAAACATTTCGGCTTTAACCCCTGCTTCGAAAAGAAACGGTGGACTTGAGATCATGTTAAGATATAATGTATCACCCGGATACGGTCGTAATTTAGGTCGTGGCGATACCAGAGCATCCTACTAAACTATTTAAGCGTTGGTTAAACTAACGCTTTTTTTTTAAACAAAAGGTTAATTTATAGGTTTAAATTCTTGGTTAGAATTAATAAATGAAAAATACAATTTATGCCTCATGATAGTTTCGCTTTTAAGAAATTTTGCATAAAACAAGATAAATGTGCCATGAAAGTGGGTACAGATGCCGTGCTATTAGGCGCATGGGTCTTCCCTAATGGTAGTAAAACAATTTTAGATATTGGAACAGGCACTGGCGTAATTTCGTTAATGCTTGCGCAAAAATCGGAAGCGAAAATTACCGCAATAGATATTGATAAGGAAAGTACGGAGCAGGCAAAAGTAAATGTTGCCGAAAGTATTTATAACAATAAGGTTGAAGTAAAAAATATTTCCATTCAGCATCTTGCAAAAGAAAGCGATCAAAAGTTTGATATGATCGTTACCAATCCCCCTTATTTTATTGATTCATTTAAAGGAGTTGAAATAACACGTGCCATAGCCAGGCACGCAGATGCTTTACCTTTTGAGGAGTTAATTGATAGCGTAAAAAAATTATTAGATACGAAAGGTAAATTTTGTTTGATCCTTCCAAAAAACGAAGCTGCTATTTTTAGGAAACTGGCAGAAGCACAAGGCTTATACTTATCTAAATTATTAAGAATAAGAACCAAGCCTGAGAAAGAAAGTGAAAAAAGGCATTTAATGCAATTTGAATTTAAAGAAACTGAGTTCTCGGAATCCACGCTGGTATTGGAAGAGAACGAATCCAGAAATTACACACAAGCGTATAAAGAGTTCACAAAAGATTATTATCTGAATTTTTAGCCATTCATTTTTATTGAGTTATTCAAAAGAAATAGTAATTGAGATGATTTCTCAATATGCAATTAGTAACTCTTTAGGACTATTTATAGAGTTAGAAGGAGAATTTTATCCTTACGGCATTGTTGTTGACGACAGCGGGAATATTAGCCCTTTTTACTTTCATGATGGCGAAGAGTTTCGGGATTCAAAAAAATTAATCTCTGATCTTAAGAGAGAATTATCTAATTACTTATTAAATTATAATGTTACTGCAACAGCTTTATGCTACTTAGCATCAAAAAAAATTGAAGGAATTGAGTATGATCTTCTCGTTCTTGAAATAATATTGAGAGATGTACCAGCGATTAATGAATTTTGGTTTATTATTGAAATCGACAAGGAAAACAATATTTTTCATGTGCACGAAAAGATTGACTTAAATAAATTATAATCTTTTGTAAAAGGTCTATAAACAAAGTCACTGTATTAATGCAGTGACTTTTTCCTTTCAGGTAAATTTCTAAAAAAAAGGGTAAAAAAAAATCCCCACATTACTGTGAGGATTTCTTAAAATTGGCATCGACATACTCTCCCGGGCTTTAGGCCAAGTACCATCTGCGCAGGTGGGCTTAACTTCTCTGTTCGGAATGGGAAGAGGTGATCCCCACCGCAATAGACGCCATAAAGGGATATAATTGGTTAATAGGGATTAGGCAATAGTTAATAGGAAAATACAGCCTATTAACTAATAACTATTCACTAATAACTAGTTAAAAATAACAAAATTGAATAAAGACACGAGACATTTTTTTTGTAGTTCAGTGAGTTATCAGCCGGTAGATATTTCTATCTACCGGCTTTAAAACTGTAAACTGTTTTACAGAAAGCTTACGGACAATTAGTATTACTCGACTTTGACATTACTGCCTTTACATCTGTAACCTATCAACGTGGTAGTCTTCCACGATCCTTATAAAGAAAACTTATCTTGAGGTGAGTTTCGCACTTAGATGCTTTCAGCGCTTATCTCATCCAAACATAGCTACCCTGCGGTGCTCCTGGCGGAACAACAGGTACACTAGCGGTTTGTCCGACTCGGTCCTCTCGTACTAGAGTCAGCGCCCCTCAATTTTCTAACGCCCACAACAGATAGGGACCGAACTGTCTCACGACGTTCTGAACCCAGCTCGCGTGCCACTTTAATCGGCGAACAGCCGAACCCTTGGGACCTTCTCCAGCCCCAGGATGTGACGAGCCGACATCGAGGTGCCAAACCCTCCCGTCGATGTGAGCTCTTGGGAAGGATCAGCCTGTTATCCCCAGCGTACCTTTTATCCTATGAGCGATGGCCCTTCCATGCGGAACCACCGGATCACTATATCCTACTTTCGTACCTGCTTGGCTTGTCGGCCTCACAGTCAAGCCCGCTTATGCTATTGCGCTCTACGTACGGTTACCAAGCGTACTGAGCGGACCTTTGAAAGCCTCCGATACCCTTTCGGAGGCGACCACCCCAGTCAAACTACCCACCAAACAATGTCCTCCTTGCGGAGTTAGAATCCAAATAATTAAAGGGTGGTATTTCAACGTTGACTCCATGATGGCTAGCGCCACCACTTCAAAGTCTCCCACCTATCCTACACATCAATTATCCAGAGTCAATGTTAAGCTATAGTAAAGGTGCATGGGGTCTTTCCGTCCCGTTGCGGGTAATCAGCGTCTTCACTGATACCACAATTTCACCGAGCTCGTGGCTGAGACAGAGCGGAGATCGTTACACCATTCGTGCAGGTCGGAACTTACCCGACAAGGAATTTCGCTACCTTAGGACCGTTATAGTTACGGCCGCCGTTTACTGGGGCTTCAATTCAAAGCTTCTCTTGCGATGACCTCTCCTCTTAACCTTCCAGCACCGGGCAGGTGTCAGGCCTTATACTTCAACTTTCGTTTTTGCAAAGCCCTGTGTTTTTGTTAAACAGTCGCCACCGCCATTTCTCTGCGGCCCCCATTGCTGGGGGCACCCCTTCTCCCGAAGTTACGGGGTTAATTTGCCTAGTTCCTTAGCCACGGATCACTCGAGCGCCTTAGTATATTCTACTTGACTACCTGTGTCGGTTTGCGGTACGGGTAATACTCACCTGAAGCTTAGAAGTTTTTCTCGGAAACATACTTGGATGCATATCCTCTTGCCTGACGGCTCAAGGTACTTTCAACTTTCAGAATTCTGGCGGATTTACCTACCAAAAAAAGCCCTACGGTCTTAAACGCACACTTCCGTCCGTGCGTCGCATTTACGTTTTTTCGTCTCTCCATCGCAGTGGTATTAGTACTGGAATATTAACCAGTTGTCCATCGACTACGCCGTTCGGCTTCGCCTTAGGACCCGACTAACCCTGAACCGATTATCGTTGTTCAGGAAACCTTAGTCTATCGGCGAACAGGTTTCTCGCCTGTTTTATCGTTACTTATGCCTACATTTGCTTTTCTAACCGCTCCAATAGCGCTTACGCAGCTTCTTCAACGCAGTTAGAATGCTCCCCTACCAGTTACATATAAATATGTAAATCCAAAGCTTCGGTACTATACTTGATGCCCGAGTATCATCCACGCCCAACCGCTCGACCAGTGAGCTGTTACGCACTCTTTAAATGAATGGCTGCTTCCAAGCAAACATCCTGGCTGTCAATGCAGTCGGACCACGTTATATCAACTTAGTATAGATTTTGGGACCTTAGCTGTTGGTCTGAGTTCTCCCTCTCTCGTCCGTGGGCCTTAGCACCCACGGGCTCACTGCAGAGTATATCTTATAGCATTCGGAGTTTGTCAGGACTTGGTAGGAATCGCTTCCCCCGCATCCAATCAGTAGCTCTACCTCTATAAGACTTAACCTCTACGCTGCCCCTAAAGGCATTTCGGGGAGTACGAGCTATTTCCTAGTTTGATTAGCCTTTCACCCCTACCCACAGTTCATCCGGAAGCTTTTCAACGCTTATCGGTTCGGACCTCCATCCCGGGTTAACGGGACTTCATCCTGACCATGGGTAGATCACAAGGTTTCGCGTCTGCCTCTACTGACTCTTTCGCCCTATTCAGACTCGCTTTCGCTTCGGTTGACGAACCTTAAGTTCTTAACCTTGCCAGTAAAGAGCAACTCGTAGGCTCATTATACAAAAGGCACGCCGTCACCCCACTTAAGGGCTCCGACCGCTTGTAAGCGCATGGTTTCAGGTTCTATTTCACTCCGTTGTTCACGGTTCTTTTCACCTTTCCTTCACAGTACTAGTTCACTATCGGTCTCTTGGGAGTATTTAGCCTTACCGGATGGTGCCGGCAGTTTCCTACAGGGCGTCTCCGACCCCGCAGTACTCAGGATACTACTAGGTATTAATCTAATGTCGCATACGGGATTATCACCCTCTTTGATCGGCCTTTCCAAACCTGTTCTGCTATTAAACTAAAGTCCACATTGTAGTCCTACAACCCCAAAGTAACCGTAATTACTCTGGTTTGGGCTCTTTCGCGTTCGCTCGCCACTACTTACGAAATCATATGTTATTTTCTTCTCCTCCTCCTACTTAGATGTTTCAGTTCAGAGGGTTTGCAATCCTTGCGGATTGATACATCTTCAATGTACCGGGTTGCCCCATTCGGAAATCCTGGGATTAATTTGTATTTGCCAATACCCCAGGCTTATCGCAGCTTATCACGTCCTTCATCGCCTCCAAGAGCCAAGGCATCCTCCATGCGCCCTTATTTACTTTCTATTTACAACTGAATGAACAGTTGCAAGATTTTGTCTTCCTAATTGAATAGAACAGACAAGAATAATTTATTTAAAGACTTACTTATTAAAAGTCTATCTGTTATGTCACCATTATATATCCTGCGATAATATAATGGATCTCGTGTCTTTATCAATATGTCAAAGAACATTACCTTTGGATTCAAGAGAAAGGATTAAGGATGCAAGACCGAGGTCTTTTATCATTCATCTTTTGTCTTTTATCCTAAAGCTTGGTGGAGAATATCGGAGTCGAACCGATGACCTCCTGCGTGCAAGGCAGGCGCTCTAGCCAGCTGAGCTAATCCCCCAAATCGTAAGCGTCTTAATGTAGTCCCGAGCGGATTTGAACCGCTGACCCCTACATTATCAGTGTAGTGCTCTAACCAACTGAGCTACGGGACTGTTTTATGAGTTTATAGTCAGTGTGGCTCAAAGCCTTACCCCTAGCTCTTGTTTTGGGATTGTACTTTAGGTTAATGTTTAATTTTAAAAAGAAAGGTAAATATGATTAATAGCAAATGACTGTATAGTAGGTTAACACACCCTTGTATCGAGGGATGGCTCCAGAAAGGAGGTGTTCCAGCCGCACCTTCCGGTACGGCTACCTTGTTACGACTTAACACCAGTTATCAGTTTTACCCTAGGCGGCGCCTTGCGGCTACCGACTTTAGATACCCCCAACTTCCATTGTTTGACGGGCGGTGTGTACAAGGCCCGGGAACGTATTCACCGCGCCATTGCTGATGCGCGATTACTAGCGAATCCAGCTTCATGGGGTCGAGTTGCAGACCCCAATCCGAACTGAGACTATTTTTGAAGATTTGCATCATATTGCTATGTAGCTGCCCTCTGTAATAGCCATTGTAGCACGTGTGTAGCCCAGGACGTAAGGGCCGTGATGACTTGACGTCATCCCCACCTTCCTCTCCGCTTGCGCGGGCAGTTCCACTAGAGTCCCCGACATGACTCGCTGGCAACTAATGGTAGGGGTTGCGCTCGTTGCGGGACTTAACCCAACACCTCACGGCACGAGCTGACGACAGCCATGCAGCACCTAGTTTCGGGTCATTGCTGACTATCTCCTTTCAGAGATATTCCCTAACTTTCAAGCCCTGGTAAGGTTCCTCGCGTATCATCGAATTAAACCACATGCTCCTCCGCTTGTGCGGGCCCCCGTCAATTCCTTTGAGTTTCACCGTTGCCGGCGTACTCCCCAGGTGGATTACTTATCGCTTTCGCTAAGCCACTGAAAGTTACCTTCCAGCAGCGAGTAATCATCGTTTACAGTGCGGACTACCAGGGTATCTAATCCTGTTTGATCCCCGCACTTTCGAGCCTCAGCGTCAGTTACAGTTTTGTGAGCTGCCTTCGCAATCGGTGTTCTATGACATCTCTATGTATTTCACCACTACATGTCATATTCCGCCCACAGCAACTGTACTCAAGCCCTGCAGTATCAATGGCAATTTTTGGGTTAAGCCCAAAGATTTCACCACTGACTTACAAGGCCGCCTACGCTCCCTTTAAACCCAATGAATCCGGATAACGCTTGCATCCTTCGTCTTACCGCGGCTGCTGGCACGAAGTTAGCCGATGCTTATTCTTACCATACTATCAGCTCCCTACACGTAGGGAGGTTTTCTCCGGTACAAAAGCAGTTTACAACCCATAGGGCCGTCTTCCTGCACGCGGCATGGCTGGATCACCCTTGCGGGCATTGTCCAATATTCCTTACTGCTGCCTCCCGTAGGAGTCGGATCCGTGTCTCAGTATCCGTGTGGGGGGTAGTCCTCTCAGATCCCCTACTGATCGTGGCCTAGGTGAGCCGTTACCTCACCTACTAGCTAATCAGACGCATACTCATCTTTAACCGCCGGAGCTTTCAACATAAAATAATGCTATTTCATGTGTTATGGGGTATTAATCTCTCTTTCGAAAGGCTATCCCCCTGTTAAAGGCAGATTGTATACGTGTTACGCACCCGTGCGCCGGTCGCCGGCAGTATTGCTACTCCGCTGCCCCTCGACTTGCATGTATTAAGCCTGCCGCTAGCGTTCATCCTGAGCCAGGATCAAACTCTCCATTGTAAAAAAAAGTTTGTCCCTTAGATCTAATCAGTAATCATTGCTGAAAACTTCATAAAACTTGCTAATTTAGCTCATTTCATATTTTATATTATTTCTTAAGGACGTAATGTTGTCTGTATTGCAACATCCCTCAAGGGCTAGTGTTTATATATCTCTATATAAATGCTTGTGTGTTAATTCTAGTATACTATTCTCTTCTGTTAAGAAGAAAACGAGTCACTTACTATTAATCTTATTTACCAATCTTGTCAATGAACGTCTTTATATTTCTTAAGGGCGATCCGGACTCTACTCTTACGTTAAGCTTCCTTCTTCCTTTTATCAAAACCTCTTTAATGAACTTACCCTACTTTTTTCCTCTTCCAACCTCTCCTTTTCTTTTCGGGGGTGCAAAAGTACACAGCCTTTTTTTATTTTCCAAATATTTCTTCAAAAATTTTAATCTTTTTTAAAAATATTTTTCCTCTCTACCTCTAATCTCCAATAACTACTCAAAAAACGGGAGGGCAAAGATACTACTTCTTTTCTTCCAAACAAATTTTTTTGCCAAGTATTTGCAATAATTAAGCTATTTTTAACTTATTTTGGTCTAAAAACAATATAAAACTTTTTATTGTATCTTTGTTTTAATTCAAGAGGCCAAATTGTTACTAACATAGCAATGCTTAATAAAATCCGGCATAGAATAATGCCAGCCTCATTTTTAATTATCTTTAGCATTTAAATACAGATGGAATACAACACACAGTTAGACAGATTGATCATCCCCGAATACGGAAGAAATATCCAGGGAATGATAGAATATTGCTGCAAATTAAAAGATCGTGAAGAGCGAAACCTTTGTGCCAGAGCAATTATACAGGTTATGGGCCAGTTAAACCCGCACTTAAGAGATATTGCAGATTACAATCATAAATTATGGGATCATTTATTTATTATCTCGCAATTTAAACTAGATGTAGATAGTCCATATCCTATTCCAAGCCCTGAAACTTTTAAAGAAAAACCAAAAAAATTAGATTATCCAAAAGGAAAGATCCGTTTTAAACATTACGGAAAAACCATTGAGGATATTATTAAAAAAGCACGCGAACTGCCTGAAGGCCCTGAACGTAAAGAGTTAACAAGGCAAATAGCTAATCATCTTAAAAAATCTTATTTCAATTGGAATAAAGATTCTATTACCGATGATGTTATTTTTAAAAACCTTGCAGATCTATCCAGCGGAGAATTAAAATTAGATGATAACACTGTGTTAAGCTCGCATCAAGAGCTGCGTGGTGCCAAAAAATTCTTCCACAAAAATCCAAAACATAAAAACAACAACAATAATCATAAACATAAAAATCCCAGAAAATTTTAATACTTTCTTATGGCAATTTTTGAAGTACACGGCGGACACAAACTAAAAGGTGATATTATTCCGCAAGGCGCTAAAAACGAAGCTCTACAAATTCTTTGTGCCGTATTATTAACCAAAGAAAAAGTTGTCATTAGCAACATTCCAAATATTGTTGACATTAACAAACTGATCGAATTACTTGCAGAGCTTGGTGTTAAAGTTCAAAATACCGGACACGAAGAATATACTTTTCAGGCTGATGATGTAAATGTTGATTACCTGGTATCGCCCGAATTTAAAAAGAAAGGCGGCAGCTTACGTGGTAGTATGATGATCGTTGGGCCAATGTTAACACGCTTTGGCAAGGCTTACATGCCAAAACCGGGTGGAGATAAAATTGGTCGTAGACGTGTAGATACGCACTTTATGGGCTTTGAAGCTTTAGGCGCAAAATTTAATTACCACGCCGATAACGAACTTTTTGAAGTTGAAGGAAAAAATTTAAAAGGCGCTTACATGTTGTTAGATGAAGCTTCTGTTACAGGAACCGCCAACATTGTAATGGCAGCTGTTTTAGCAGAAGGCACTACAACTATTTATAATGCAGCGTGTGAACCCTACTTACAACAGCTTTGTAAAATGCTTAACAGCATGGGTGCAAAAATTTCGGGTGTTGGTTCAAACTTACTTACTATTGATGGCGTTAAAGAATTAAAAGGCACAACGCATCGCATATTGCCGGATATGATCGAGATCGGTTCATTTATAGGCATGGCCGCCGTTACTCAATCAGAGATCACCATTAAAAATGTGAGCTATGATAATTTAGGAATTATTCCAACTATTTTTGGAAGATTAGGAATTAAAATGGAACGCCGTGGTGATGATATTTTTATTCCTGAACAAGAGAGTTACGAAATAGATACGTTTATTGACGGATCTATTCTTACTATAAGCGACGCCATTTGGCCGGGCTTTACACCCGATCTTATAAGTATTGCTTTAGTTACTGCCATACAGGCAAGAGGTAATGTACTCGTTCATCAAAAAATGTTTGAGAGCCGTTTATTTTTTGTAGATAAATTAATTGATATGGGCGCAAAAATTATTCTTTGTGATCCGCACCGCGCAACGGTAATGGGACTTGACAGAAAAGTTCAGTTACGCGCTATACAAATGGCAAGCCCCGATATACGCGCCGGTGTAGCTTTATTAATTGCAGCCATGAGTGCAAAAGGCAAGAGCATTATTTTTAATATTAATCAAATTGACAGAGGTTACCAGAATATTGATACGCGCTTAAACGCTATAGGCGCGCAGATTATACGAAAGGATAAATGAGAAAATTTTTAATTTTTGTAAGTGCCTCTTTTATAATTTTTTCTGCTTGTAAAAGCAAAAAACCTGCAACTGTTGTTAATGAAGTTCCAAACAAGCCAACAGAAGCTGTAGCTGCTTTACCAACACCACCTGTTGAACCCGTTGTTGGTCTTGGCCTGGGAAATCTTGCGCCTGAAATTGCACAACCAAATTTAAACGATACAGTAATTAAGCTTTCTTCTTTAAGAGGGAAATTAGTTTTAATTGATTTTTGGGCAAGCTGGTGTGGCCCTTGCCGCAAAGAAAATCCAACCGTTGTAAAAGCATACACAAAATTTAAAGATAAAAAATTTAAGAACGGAAACGGTTTTACAATTTACAGTGTGTCATTAGATGCAGACAAAAATCTTTGGAAAAAAGCTATTCAAAAAGATGGTTTGGTTTGGCCAAATCATGTAAGCGACCTGAAAGTCTGGAGTAACGAAGCTTCTCAAAAGTATGCCGTAGAAGGCATTCCCTACAATGTTCTTATTAATGATAAAGGAATAATTATTGATAAAAATTTAAGAGGTGAAGATCTTATTTCTGCTTTAGAAAAATTAGTGATCGCACAATGAAAAAACTTTTTTTCATAGCTTTTATTTTTGTGTTCGCAACCATTTCTGCGCAAAACTCTACTTTTATTGTTAAGCCCGGCGACAAAGCACCGGGCTTTGTTTTAAACCAACAAAACTCACTGCAAAGTTTTACAATGCCCTATTTAAACAGTGCTGTTCTGTTACATTTCTGGAGCACTGCTGTACCTCAATCAAAAGTAAAGAACAAAGCATTTAACCGTTTGGCAAAGCGTTATAAAAGTGCTATTTATAAAAATGTAGATGGCTTTGAATTAATTGCCATTGCAGTACAGGCAGATAAAAAAGCCTGGATCGAAGAAGTAAAAAATGATTCTCTGGATAATTTTATTAATGGCATTGCACAAAAAGGTTTTGCCGATGATGTGTGTAAAAAATATGGTGTTACTTCATTACCTGCCGATGTTTTAATTGATGAGAATGGTTATGTAATTGCTATCAATCCAAAAATAACAATGGTGGAAGATATGTTGGATGAAAAGAAAAATTTTCTTCCGATAAAAAAAGATATTGAAGGAACGATCGCACACACAAGTAACAAGGACGAATATATCAAATACGGAAAATTATATTTGTTTGATGCCTACTACGATTCCATTGCCACCACTATTATTAATGGAAACGGTGGCTTCTCTTTTTACGATATAAAATTAAACAAGGATTTTATTTTAAAGACCGATAACAAAAGTGATATTGTAACAACCGATCCATTGGCTGTTTACAACACATTGGGTCAATTAATTGCAGAGGCAAAAACAATGGGCAATGGTTTTGTATTCTACATTCCATCTAACGTCAGTTACAAATTAACAGAAGACAATGCGGAAAATGCTTTGAACGGAAGCATCACGCAAATAAACGTTACAAAAAATTTAACTTTTGGTCTAAACGGCGTTGGCCTTACACCAAAGGATGAACAAACGCTTCAGCCTATTTTAGCAATGCTTCAAAAAAATAAAGAATTGTATGTAGAGCTCACAACGCACACCGATTCTAAACCCGGCGATAAAGCAGCCCTTGACCTTACTACAAAACAGGCAAAAAGTGTAAAAGATTATTTTATAAAAAAAGGAGTTGCCATTACCCGCATTAAAGCAATTTCGAAAGGAAAAACAGAGCCGCGTAAAGTTTGTAAAGCGCATACCGATTGTACTGATAATGACCATAAACAAAACCGCAGGGTGGAATTTTTGGTATCGAAAAACTGACAAAACTTCCTGTAAAAAAGTCTGGCAAAATTATTGATTTACCTTAGTTGAAAAACTATTTTAAATTAATAAATACCATGCAGAACCACGAAAATAGCGCACCTGAGGAAAATATTGAGAATATTGAAAACAATACAGAATCTGCCAATACGACCGAAAACACTGAAAAAACTGACGAAACTTCCGCTAATCCAACTTTAGATGCAGAAGCTAAAATAAAAGAATTGAACGAAAGGTATTTACGCCTTTATTCTGAGTTTGATAATTACCGTAAACGTACCGTAAAAGAAAAATCCGAGATCATTAAAACAGCCGCAGAAGATGTATTTAAAGCCATTTTACCGGTTATAGATGATCTTGAAAGAGCTATTAAGGCCAATGAAGGTGTGGAAGATGTAAATGCCGTTAAAGAGGGTTTACAACTGATATCGAATAAATTAAAAAATACAATTCAAAATAAAGGCTTAACTGCTTTTGATAGCCTTGGTTCTGTTTTTAATCCTGATACTATGGAAGCCATTACTCACATTCCTGCAACCAGCGATGAGCAAAAAGGAAAAGTTATTGACGAGCTTGAAAAAGGATATAAATTAGGAGATAAAGTAATTAGATTTGCGAAAGTTGTCGTAGCACAATAAACAATAAAATGGCCAAAAGAGATTATTACGAAATTTTAGGAGTTGCTAAAAATGCAAGCGACGAAGAAATAAAAAAAGCTTACCGTAAGCTTGCAATTAAATTTCATCCCGATAAAAATCCGGACGACAAATCTGCAGAAGATAAATTTAAAGAAGCGGCAGAGGCTTACGAGATCTTAAGCAACAACGAAAAACGTCAGCGTTACAACCAATTCGGTCATGCCGGAGTTGGTGGTGCATCAGGCGGAGGCCAGGGCCATGGCGGCATGAACATGGATGACATCTTCAGCCAGTTTGGTGATATTTTTGGTGGTTTTGGTTTTGGCGGCGGTGGCGGCGGTAATCGTAGTGGCGGAAGAAGAATGACCCGTGGAAGCAATTTACGTGTTAAAGTAAAATTAAACTTAAAAGAAATTGCCAACGGTGCCGAGAAAAAAATTAAAGTAAATAAATACGTTGGTTGTAAAACCTGCAGCGGTAGCGGTGCAAAGAACGGACAATACGATACCTGTAAACAGTGTAACGGTTCTGGCGTTGTTACACGTGTGCAACAAACTATTTTAGGTGCTATGCAAACACAAACAACCTGTAATGTTTGTAGCGGCGAAGGTAGAATTGTAAAAGATAAATGTAATACCTGCCACGGCGATGGTATTGTACGTGAAGAAGAGATCATCACCATGAACATTCCTGCAGGCGTTGCCGAAGGAATGCAGTTAAGCATGCAGGGCAAAGGTAATGCAGCGCCACGCGGTGGTATTAACGGCGATCTTTTAATTGTAATTGAAGAAGAAGATCATCCGGACCTAAAACGCGAAGGAAATCATTTGATCTATAGTTTAAATATCAGTTTTCCCGATGCAGCTATGGGCACAAGTGTTGAGATACCAACCATAGATGCAAAAGCGAAAATTAAAATTGATGCCGGTACACAAAGCGGTAAAGTATTACGTTTAAAAGGTAAAGGCTTACCGGATATTAATGCTTACGGACGAGGCGATCTGTTAGTGGAAATAAGTGTTTACACACCAACTAATTTAAGTACTGAAGAAAAGAAAATACTGGAAGGCTTTAAAGAATCCAAAAATTTTCAACCAAATCCAAACAAAAAAGAAAAAGGATTTTTTGAACGCATGAAAGATTATTTTGAATAGAGAAAAAAATTTAAATCGAAATATTTAAGGGCTTCGGCCCTTTTTTTATTTATCATAACGCAAGGTTAAAAAAATAAAACATGATTTTTTTTGGGCGTGTCCCTACGGGTCGGGCTTTCGCTACTCGCTTTTTTTTCGCATTTACATGCTCAAAAAAGAGCTCAAACAATAGCTCTATCCCTCACGCTCGGTTTATGGATTTGCGTTAGGGATTGCAGCGTAAAGCCCACAGTGTAACGAAGTGGAACGAGGACTTGAAGCGGAAAGCCCGGGCCGAAGGCAACGCCCAAAATAATATGTTTAAATAAAACTTACCATTTTGTTTTTTAGGATTTTTATTTCGCAAGGATCATAAATTCGGTTCTACGATTTTTTGATCTTCCCTCTTCAGTAGCATTATCTGCAATAGGTTGATTTTGTCCGAAGCCTTTTGCATCTATACGATTACCTTTAATTCCCATTTCCTCTAAAGTACTTTTAACCGAAAATGCACGATTGGTGCTTAATGCCTCGTTTGCTTTTGGATTACCAACATTATCCGTATGTCCGTGGATCTCTATTTTTATATCCGGGTTCTCTTTTAAATAGCCTGCAAACGATTTTAAAACTACTTTACTTTCTTTAGTAAGCTCCGCACTATTGGTAGCATAAAAAATATTGTTAATCACAAATATTTTTCCGGGTAAAGCTTCGTTCAATTCCATTTTGATCTCTTTTGTTGCTGCTTCAAACGTAAGATCTTTTACGCTTACTACTTTTGATGTAAAAGCATGCTCTTCTTTTTTTACAGTTATTAAAATATCATCTTTTACTTTTAAATTAACCGCTGCCATAAACTGCCCGGTAGAACTATCCACAACCGCAAATGATTTTTCTTCGGTACGTATATTTTTAATCTCAACAATAGCGCCAGTAATTTCATTGCCTACATGATCTTTTACATCACCTTTAATAAAGGCAACTTGTTGCGGACGCGCTTCTTTGTAAAGATCAAAACTGTAAAGATCAAAACGGCCAACACCTTTTCCTCTTACTTTACCTTCATCAAAGCTAAAAAAATATCCTTTTTTTGTATCTGTACTTACAAAAAACCCAACGTCAGCCGTACTGCCGTTAATAGGCGAACCAATATTCTCGGGTTCCTGCCACTCCCCTTTTGCATCTTTACGCACATAAAAAATATCAAGGTCACCAAAACCATAATGGCCATCGCTGCTAAAATACAATGTCTCGCTATCACTATGAATGAACGGTGTGCGCTCATGGCCTTTTGTATTTACTTTAGGCCCTAAATTTTTTGGTACGCTCCATATACCTGACTTCTGATCTTTAACGGTAACATAAATATCAGTACCGCCAAATCCACCCGGGCGATCACTTACAAAATATAACGTAACGCCGTCTGCCGCAATAGTTGGTTGAGAATCCCAATAAACAGGATGATCAACATTAAGACTTAATTTACGGTACGGTTTCCATTCATCATTAATGTTATCGCTTACATAAATATCGGTGTTCTTTTGTGCACCACCCTCTTCACGCTCCATAGCAAAATACAAATGTTTGTTGTCAATGGAGATACTACAGGCACCCTGGTTCTCGCCATTATCATTAAAGGGATAAGGCATTTCTTCACCCTTATCAAACGTACCGGTATTATCGCGCACGGCGCGCATAAACACTTCTAATTCTTTATCACTCGTGTAAACTTTATCTTTACTGTTTACCGGCACTTTACGTACAAAAAAACAATTCTTATCATCCGGTGAAATATAGGCAAGGTACTCATCACGTTCTGTAGATACACCCTTCACTACTTTAGGATCAAAAGGCACATTCTTTTTTAAAGCGTTTTCTTTCTTCACCGATTTTATCATCATTTTTGATTGATACATTTCAGCATCGTAATCTTTCGCAAATTTTTTACCGTCCGGATCTTTAAAAGCAATAAATTTTTCTAAATATTTTACAGCCGAATCATTTTTTTGTTGTTCGTAATAATCAAAACCAATATAATAATACGGCTCGCTGTGTATTTGCGGACAAGAAGCAATTGCTTTCATAAAATAGGGTGTCATTGGCGAGAAGGATAGACCTTCTAATTTAGCACGAACGATCATTTCCAAACCCATAAATAAATTTGCTTCTGCAAAATCAGGTTCAATTTGCAGACTCTCCATTAAAAATGCAATACGCTCGGGCTTCTTATATTTCTTTTTATCAATGGCCTTTAAATAAAGCTTCATCGCTTTTTTATCAATATCCTCTTTACAAAAAGTTGTGGGTGTTTCATCATCCTGCGCTAAAGCAAATAATGATAAACCAATTAACGGAAGTATGAGTAAGAATTTTTTCATATAGTTTATTCCAACAGAATATAAGCAAAAGTAATTGCTTTGGTTATACTAATTTACTAAGAAATAATCTGTTTGTTTACCCTGCAATGTTAAAAAGCACTAACAAATGTTTATAAAATCAAAAAACTAATACAAAGCTTCCAGTTACATTTACTTACCTAAAAAAAATTATATGGAATATATTTTAAAGTATTGGTGGATCCTTATCCCCGTTTTATTATTGGTATTTTACAAACTTATTTTCCGTTTGTTCGGGATCATTTTTGTACAGGAAGACAAAATTGGTTTGGTAACAAAAAAATTCGTCCTTTTCGGGAAATCTGAATTACCTCCGGGCCGTATTGTGGCTGTAGAAGGTGAAGCAGGTTTCCAGTCGCAAACATTAGCACCGGGTATTTATTTCTGGAAATGGATCTGGCAATACGAAATTACTATGCAGGCATTAACCATTATACCACAAGGTAAAATTGGTTTAATAGTTGCAAAAGACGGTAAGGAATTAGAGACCGGACACATCCTAGCGCGTAAAGTAGAGTGTGATGGATTTCAAGATGCTGTTGCGTTTTTAAATAAAGGCGGACGTAAAGGTCGCCAAAGCGCATACATTACTGCAGGTACTTACCGTATCAATACTTTTCTATTCGAGATCTTTACAGTAGATATGTTTACTGTGAGCGAGAATATGGTGGGTGTTGTTACAACTTTAGATGGTTCGCAAATTGAAGAAGGCAGCATTGCCGGTAAAAATTTAAGCGGCCATAATAATTTCCAGGATAGCGATGCATTCTTAGCAGCTGGTGGTAACAAAGGTTTGCAGCCACAGGTAATTTTAGCGGGTTCGTATTATTTAAATCCGTGGTTTGCAGTTGTTGAACAAATTAAAATGACAGAGATCCCGATCGGTTCTGTTGGTGTTGTTATTTCTTATGTAGGCAGCGAAGGAAAAGACCTGAGTGGTGCAGAATTTAAACACGGTAACATTGTAAGCAAAGGCGAAAAAGGTGTTTGGGCAGAGCCACTTGGGCCGGGTAAATATCCTATCAATACTTTTATTATGCGTATTGAGTTAGTACCAACAACTAACTTAGTATTGAACTGGGCTAACGCAAGAAGTGAAGCGCATCAATTAGATAAACATTTATCTACCATTACCGTTCGTTCAAAAGATGGTTTCCCTTTTAATTTAGATGTAAGCCAGATCATTCACATACCAACTAACGAAGCACCAAAAGTAATTGCACGTTTTGGAAACATGATAAATTTAGTTGGACAGGTTTTAGAACCAACCATAGGTAACTACTTTAGAAACTCGGCGCAAGACAGTGATGTAATTGCGTTTTTAAGTACACGTAAAGAAAGACAGGATGCTGCAAAAAAACGTATCAGCGAAGTGTTAGACCAGTATAACGTAAACGGGGTTGACACATTAATTGGAGATATCGTTCCACCGGAAAGTTTAATGAAAACATTAACCGACCGTAAAATTGCGGAAGAACAAAATACCACTTTTGAAACCCAGAAAAAAGCAGAGATCACCCGCCAGACCTTAGAAAAAGAAACGGCTGTTGCTGATATGCAAAAAGAAATTGTGAAGGCAGACCAGGGTGTATTAATTGCAGAGCGTATTGCAGATGCGGCTGTAAAGAAAGCAACCGGTGAAGCAAGCGGTGTGAAAATTTCGTCAGTTGCAGAAGCAGATCGTTTAAAGATCATCGCCAACGCAGATGCTGAAAAAACAAAAGTAACAGCCAATGCAGAAGCAGAAAAAATTAAAATGCTGGCAAATGCAAATGCTGAACAAATTAGCGTAACCGGTAAAGCAGAAGCTGAGAAAATTTTAGCAATTGGTAAATCAAATGCCGAATCGTATAAACTTTCAGTTGAAGCCATGGGTGGCGATAACTTTACCAAATTAAAAGTAACCGAACAAATAGGTAAAGAAAAAATTAAGATCATCCCTGAAGTATTAATTACAGGTAATGGTGATGGCCAGAACGGACCCATTAACGGGCTTTTAGGCTTACAGTTATTAGATGGTATTATGGAGCGCAATAAAAAGAATGATGCTGATGATAAAAATGTTGCACCTAAAAAAGATGAAGGGAAGAAGTAAAATTTAACATATTTACGCTTATCTGTCTAATACTGACAGATAAGCGTAATAACGTACACATATCTATTAGTTAGCGGTCATTGAAAGGAACGACAAAGCAAATGAAATTCTTTACCATAAAACCACCTCTAGGACTTGCTAAATATGTGAGATATTTTTGGGTGCTCGAAGGTAATGCATCTTATGACAAACCATATATACATCGTTCAATGGCTCACGGCTATACCGAACTAATTTTTCATTACAACGGGATATTTGACGAATTAATCTCCGACAACGTATCGGAAAAATCCATTCTATCAGGACTTGCAGGACAATCCCAAACATTTAAAAGATTCGCTATAAATCAGGACTTCGGAATATTCAGTGCTTATCTTTATCCGTTTGCGGCAACGCACCTATTTTCAATTCCAGGGACAGACTTACAAAATCAAATGGTTGACTTACGCACTTTAATTGGAGCAGAGGCCAACGATTTAGAAGAAAAAATGATGCTGGCAACCAACAATGATTTAAGAGTACAAATCATTTCTGAATTTCTTGAAAACAGGCTAGCCAAGACAAGACCTGCACCTATCGGAGTTTTTGAAACAATCAAATTTATTATGGAAACCAATGGAATGACAAATATTGAGGAACTTGCAAAACGAAACTTTCTATCAACCCGGCAATTTGAAAGAAATTTTAAGGAGTTCATTGGTTTTAACCCAAAATTGTTTTCAAGAATAATACGTTTTCAATCCGTATTAAGTAACTATTATAACAAAGAAATTTCACTTACCGAGATTGCTTATGACGCAGGTTATTACGACCAATCACATTTTATACAAGACTTTAAAGAGTTTTCAGGACATAATCCAAAAGATTACTTTTCAAATAAAGCAGAAGGAACAAAATGGAGGGAAAATTGAAAATGTCGGATTTTTCCAATTTTTCTAATAAGTGATTAAATAGTTTTGCCTAATTAATAACAATTTAAAGGGTAAAGTATGAAACAGTTCCTAATGATTTTTAGAAATAGAACAAACACTGCAGATGAAAATTTTTCTAAACAGCAAATGCAAACTGCAATGAAAGAATGGCAAGATTGGATAGCAAGTATTGCTGCCCAGGGAAACTACATTGGCACAAACCGTCTATTCCCGGAAGGAAAAGTAATACAACAAAATGTGATTACTGACGGAGGTTTTATTGAAGGTAGTATAATGGTTGCTGGTTACCTTTTAGTTAAAGCAACCTCTTTGGACGAAGCAGTAGAAATGGCAACTAAATGTCCAAATCTTGTTTACGGTTTAAACGTTGAAGTAAGAAGTGTAATGCCTATTGAGTATGATGTTAATTCAGGTAATTTTTTAGACATCAAATAATTTGAAATAATATGAACGCTAAATTTGAGGGTGGAATTGGTATTGCAATCAAAATATCCAAAAGTAAATATGATGAAACCGTTGCTTTTTATCGGGAAGTCTGAAACAAAAAAAGCCTATGGTTGACAATTACAATCTACCCCACGACAAAGAACAACGAACCGCTAACAGCAGCTACCCAAAAGGCGGGGTTTCGTATTCCAAAGACAGTTTAGTGGTTAATGGAAGTTTAGTATTTCAAATCAAGTTTTGTGGTAAAAGTCCCGCCCTTCGGGTAGCTGCAAAACGTTAGCACTAATTGTAGACAAACATGAGTATAGAAATTAAAACACTTAAAAAAATTCAGACAGAAAATATTTTTGTCGACCTTTTCACAGACTTATTCGAAGAATCTTTTTATGGCTTCGTTAGACAGTTTAACAAAGACTTTCTTTTGCTAGAGCACTATAATGACGATGGGCTATACAACGGTATTGTTGTCTTCAGACGTTCAGACATTACCCGGATTAAATGGGATAATAACGAAATAAATAGTACGCGAAAATTATTAAACAAACACTCAGACGGAAAAAAAATTACGGCAATTAAAATTGACTCAATCCAAACTATTTTAAAAACAATAAATAAGACGTACAAACATGTCACTATCAATATTCAAAATATTGATAGTGACATTTGCATTATTGGCGAAATAAAAGAAATGGACAAATCGACGATAGTTGTGCATGAATTTGGGACAAAAAAATCTTTAGACAGGGGAACCATTATGTTTTCTGTCGACGACATAACCCGTGTCGACGCCGGAGGAATATACGAAAACACTATATTGACGACCCACAACAAAAACAACTATTGCTAACAAGGGGGCAATTGCGTCAGCGGACGGACGAATAAGTTTTTTTGCTTTGCTTTTGCCTGCTTCGCAGATCGTTAATTTTTTAAAAGCAAAAAAAACATTTGTATCTTTATTTAAACATTTCGGCGTGTAGAAAGGTGAAGCTTCGTAAACCTTAACTTTTTTTCAAGCTGGTAAATACAAGGTCATTTAAGAAGGCGATAATTTCGCTTTCCTTTTTGGTTTTACCAAAATCGGTAAGTGATGGCAGATTATTCATAAAAAAAATTTGAAAATGTGCCATTTCAATTATAGTAGATGCTAATGATTTAGGATACTTATATTTTGGGCTGCATTCTGAAATAATATTACCAATTACAGCACACAGATCTTTGTAGGGTTTAAAAAACTGTTGTTTATTATCTTCTCCTACCTGCTTGGTAAGATAGGCTTTTGAACCTTCAGTAATAATTATCTGGTGCAGTAAGCTTTCGTTTATGTAACTGGTTTTCTCATCATCTTCAACGGCGGTTGCTAATAGTTTTATTACCCTTTTTAGCATTACAACAGGATCTTTAATATTATTTGTATGGAAACTTATCTGAAACTCAAGCCATGCCCAATTGTATATTCTCATCAAAATAGGCCACCCATTCTCACGCAAACTAGGCCACTCATTCTCACCAAAGTGTACCAGTGATTCTCATTCAAAATAGGCCACTTTAAAAAAGGTTGTTTTTAGAGCATTACC
>JACDED010000226.1 GCA_013816615.1 Bacteroidota bacterium | reverse complement strand
GAGTGGTGTAAGTAATTTGATTTAGCGCCGCCTTTTATAGCAAATTTACCAACCGATTGCAGGCTTAGTCCAAAACCTTTATATATCCAGAAATTCATGCCAAGGCCTAAATTAGTTGTACCGGTGCTTGTTTGTGTTTTGTTAACAGCAGAACGATAAGTGAAACCGTAGCCCGTGGTTAAAAACGGATCAAAAAAACTTGGTTTAAGAAATAATGTTTCAAAATGATAACGCACATTAAGGTCTGCCGAAAAGAAAGTATTGTCTTTTAATAACACAACATTATCTACAGTTGAATTAGCTTTATAATTAGTATAAGCAAATTCAGATTGTAAGCCCCAACCTTTTTTTAAATAAGCTTCAGCAGTAATTTTACTTGGAAAAGGTGTTAACTGCCAGCTTTTTGTGTCAAATTTAAACTGGTATTCTTTACCGTTATCGATCACGATATGCTCATGTAAACCAAATACAAAAGTGGTGCTTTTTAGGCGTTGTGCAAACGTTTGAGAGCTTGCCGTATATACTGAGCCTAAAGCCAACAAAGCAAGGGATATAGTTTTAAGTGATCTCATTTTATTATTTCATTGTCTTTAAAAATGTATAACGTCTTCCTAGTTTACCCGGACGGTTACCCATACCATATTCAAAACGGTAAACAATACCAACTGAATGATGTAAGTAATTAGAAGTCCCTTCAAGCATAGAAAATTTAGCCATTGTTTGTAAATTAAGGCCCAGATTTTGATAGATCCAGATATTAAAACCCAAACCTAAATTAGAAGTTGGAGCATTTGGATTTTTTGCCGCTGTTCTCATTGTATAACCAAAACCGCCTGCTACGTAAGGATCGAACCAATGTGTATCACCAAACACTTCGTTAAGGTCATATTTTACATTGATATCAGCCGAGAAAAAAGTGCCGGTTTTTGTAATAATTTCACTATTGATGGCTTTCCCTGCTTTGAATTGTGTATAAGCAAATTCACCTTGAAAACTCCAGCCTTTTCTAAAGTAACCATCAATCGCTAAACGCGTAGGATAAGGAAGAAAATTCCATGTATCGCTTACGTTAAATAATTGATTAAATGGCTTTCCATCATCATCAACAACATGTCCACCAACGTTAAACGTCCATGGTGTTTTTTTGAAAAAACGTTTAATTGGCGAAGATTTCTTACCACCGCCTTGCGCATCAACAGTAGATGTTAGTGATAATAAGAATAAGAAAAGTAAAGTTGCTCTAAAAAATTTCATGTTACAAAGTGTTATAAATCAATTAAAAAGGATGGTATTCCCTCATAATTTTATTAAGTTACAATAATACACAAATTTTCTAGATTAGCAATAGATTGAATTGTTTTTATATTATTGATTTCCAATTATTTAAGTAAAAAATCAATATTTTACAACTCCTTAATTTTCGCCTTAAATTAGCTGTTAAAAGACTTTATTGGGCTTAAACAACGAATCTTTACCAAAAACACAAATATTACCATTTATAAACTGTAGCAGTTTGTAATTGCCTAACGATTCTGAGAAATCAACAAGCTTTGATTTTTCAATAATCAGAATATCCTGGTTTTTAATAGTGTCAAGTCGTTCCATATCAGTCCACTCCTTTCCACATTTCATTCGCCTTACGGTATAAATATTATCGGCAATATAAAATTCGTAACCGGTATTGGTGTAGGCAATCTTTTTTATTTTTCCAATAACAGGATCAAGATCCCTAACCCTTAATGCATTAAATTCATAATCCATATAAGTGTTATGAAAGTATAAAGAATTAAACCCGCTTAAAAGAGTGATGCAAAATAAAATTATTAAATGGTAAGCGTAAAGTTTTAATGCAAACTTTTTGAGAGAAAATTTAGTGTATAAGAAATTAAATATATTGGAAATTATAAAACCTGAGCACAGTACAATTGGAATGATCATAAAGATCCAGATCCTTGGAAAAGGTATTGTTCCATGAATGATCAAAATAAATACCGGAGAAAAGAACATAACACAGGATAGAACACAAATGTATTGTTGCGCGCCTTTGTTTTTATAAATGTAATAGATCGAAGAAATTATAACTGAAACAGCAAGAACCAAAATAAATGTTTCATTGATCATAAAAAAAGACCCCGTTTCCTTTATGTGGCTCCAAATTAAATTAAAGGAACCGGCATCTGTTATTGAAAATTTTGGAACATCTGGGCTTAATAAATTTTTTGGCGGATTAAAAATTAAAATAAAAAGATAGCCGCCGGCAGCAAGTAATAAACTCACAATACCATCTTTTATAAATAAGAATATGTCAGAAAAACGTTTTTGCTTAAAGAGATAAATAAATAAAATTAATACCACTGGTAATAAAGCATAAAGAAATGTTGGCACAGAAAGAAGTCCTAAAACAAGAGATAAAATTAAAAGATAACGGTATTTTTTGTTTTTGTAATTTTCGAATAATTTAATGGAGGTGTAAATTAGCAAAACATAAAACAAACAAACAAACATATAGCCCCTTGCCAGGAAAGAATAAATTGTAAATGGATAACATGTAATAATACACGCAATTAAAATTAAAGAAATTGTATTGCTAAAGCAGGTTTTACAAATTTTAAAAAAGTAATAGATCGTAATAATTGATGCGATCAAATTTGGAAGCCGCAACATCACCTCTACATTAAAAGGCAGCCTGATAAAAGTGCCGGATACTAAATTGAAAAAAATGTGGTTGTTAGGGACGGGATAAAACGAGAGTGTAGCCCAATAACTTTCTCCTGAAAAGAATAAATACGACCAAAATTCATCATAGTTAAAAGGCATACTCAATAAAAAATAACCACAAAAAATAAACTGTATTAGAATAAGGGATAGAAAAGTCAATAGGTTTATTTTACCAAGATCAAGAAGGTACTTTTTGTTTTCAATAAAAGAAGTATAGATCCCATCAGCTATTTTTACAAAAAGCCGGTTTATTCTCTTTTTCCGCGCTCTAAAAAAATCTATCCAAATAAAAAGCAGCCAAACCAAAATTAAAATGGGAATAGCTTTTAATCCTTCATAAATATATTCAGCATTATTAAATGCAAGCAGATAATTTTTAAGGCCTTTACCAGCTATCCTAAAAGCAGAGTCGGGATAACTTTCATTGGTCATCTTAAAAACAAAGTCGAGATAACTTTTATAACCCTGTGAAATAAAAAAATCAGTGGGGAGGTGCAAAAACCGGTGAAGTTGACCACCCTAGACCGATTTAAACTGACCACCGTTGACCGGCTCAAATTGACCAGTGTAAACCGGTTGAAATTGACCACCTGATTAGAGGAAAAAAGTTCATGCTGTGA